>CAJWLY010000111.1 GCA_913043155.1 uncultured Nitrospinaceae bacterium
AAATGAGTTCTCGGGCCACGGCGGAAAAAGTTCAGCACAAAAATCACCACGCCGGCAACAAGGGCAATGATGAACAAGGTGAAGGTGAAAAATGACAACAAGGTCAGACATGCGATGACCCATAGAGCCAGCGAGACCTTGCTCCAGACTGTGAGTTTTGGTGGTTGGGATGTGAATTGATGGAAAATCATTTTTCTAGAGAGATGAAAGTTTTCAGTGTACCCGTGGGTTGTTAGAATGCGCTATGAGCACTATACCTTCAAGCATTATACCTTGTCCCGCGTGCAATGTAAAAAACCGGGTTAAACGTTTTGAACCGGGTATGATCCCTGTCTGTTCTAAGTGTGGAGCCCGGTTAGTGAATGAAAAAGAGAACGAAACCCAGGTCTGGTTCAGCAAATCACTCAAAGACCTGTCCGACCTTCCTGAGCCGGGATTTCGGGATGACTCTTGAAGGAGAAAAATGCGTTCGCTCAGGCAAGTCACTTTACAAACTTCTTTCAATGACAGACCGTATTGGAAAAAATTATGGCAACGGTAAGTATCATCGACCAAATCCTTAAAGAAAAACTTAGTGCCGAGCATGTGGAGATTATCGACGAGAGTTACCTGCACCGGGGGCACAAGGCAGCTGGCGGGGCCGGGCATTATGCCGTGAAGGTGGTCTCCACCCTGTTCGAAAACGTCAATCTGATCGACCGAAACCGAATGGTCTATGCAGCGTTGGACGAGCAAATCAACGGAAAACCCAAACTGATCCACGCCCTCCAGATCAAAACCTACACACCCTCCCAATGGCCGGGCTAGGCTCGGACAAATCCTGCTAAAGGTACTTGGGGAGAACGTTCTCACCAGCGGCAGAGAAACCGAGCACCGCTTCTGTTTTGAACTACTGGTTCTATGCCCAGCAACTAATCGTGGGAGATTTCTAGCTCTTCGCAGTTTTTAAGCAATTCCGATTCGGTCAATGCTTTGTAGCCGACGTTGGAGATCTGATTTTTGTATAAGTCCAGTTTTAGATATTTTTTACTGTTGACCGATTCGGCAAAAGTTCTGGCGCCTTCGTCGCCAATGACGTTGCCGAACATGGACAGGTTTTTTAGGTTGGGAAGTTTGTCGCTGTTGGCGATGGCGATGGCACCGTCGTCACCGATCTCGTTATGGTTCAAGTTCAACGTTTCAAGATTACCAAGATGAGAGGAACCTGCCAGGGCTTCTGCCCCCTCATCGGCGCACTGGTTTCCTGGCAGAATCAGTTCCTTCACGCTAGCCAAGGCCGGGTTGCCCGCCAGTTCCATGGCTCCTCGCAGACCCAGGTACTTGTCCCGCAGATTTAATACCGTCCCATCTTCAGACATATTATCTTTTATTAGCTGTTCAATTTTGCTCACGCCAGTTCTCCGTTTGCGGCTACAGAAAAAAATAAGGAAAGGTACGCTCCTTACCGATTTGGATGGATGGAAGCGGTTCAATCCTATCAGATTTTAGGGGAAGGTGGGGGAGGCGATGGAGACAAAAATAAACCGGCCGCGCTTTCAAAGCGGGACCGGTTTTAATTTTTCGCGAGTGGGGTTACAGCAGCGGGTCCATGAATAGCCCGTCTGTTTTCCACTTTTCAATTTCCTCCTTGGTGGGAACGGGAGGAATGGGTCTTTTTTCAGTCCGCTTGTCCAGCGGGTCGTGGAAGGTGCGGGCATAAGCTTCGGCTTTCCACAGGTAGAGGTGCGGGAACAGCATTCCCCAGGGTGCCATAGGAGTGGCGTCGATACCGCGGGTCACCCGCTTGTACCACAACGCATCGGGCCAGTCTTTCATCAGCACACCTGGCATGTGGTCGGGCATCTTGTTCGTGTCCGGGTTATCTGCCTTGCGAAAATCCATCGCCCCGGTCATTATGGGGATGCCCTCCTTACCGTGGCAGACGGCGCAGTTGAGCCCCTCGGTCTGTTTTCCAAATCCTTCAAAGATAACCTTTCCTTCCGCGATGATCTTCGGGTCGTCCCACCAGGTCCACTGGCTCCCAAACTTGCCTTCTACCGGCATATGGGTGGGGTCACGCAGGGTTTTCAGATAAGCGACTACGGCGTCAATTTCGTCCTCGCTCAGGTCTTCCTCATAGTAGGTGGGCATGGCCTTCTTGGATTTTTTGTCATCGAATCCGGGAGACTGATCAGCTCGTGGGTTGGTGATTTGTCCTCGAATATAATCCTCGGAATAGAGACCGATCTGTCTGGTGCCCAGATTGGGCCCGCGGTCGGAGTTGCCTTCCCAGAACACTTTGTGACAGTTGAAACACTTGTTGTTTTCAAATACCTCGCGTCCCGCCGCGATGACCTCAGGTCCGGCCAATCCTTCCAACTTAACCGGGGGCCTGTTCAACTTATCAACTTCAACCTGAGGATCAAACTGGGGCAATTGCGCTGTGATGACAATGAACAAGCCCGATGCCAGAGCATAGGTGGTCAGGAGACGGAAGACCCAGCTGAAAGTAGATTTTTCTGGCTTTAACGTCTTGATATCGAGGAGCATGAAAAACGCAAGCGCAACCAAAGCGAAGGCAACGAATTCGATCTGCCACCATATGGGAAAACCGAATTTCCCCCCCAGAAACCATAGAATACCCGCAATGATCAATAAAATCGGTAGTTTGAACTTGATGTTCTGGCCGAACGTCTTTTCGGTCAACTTCTTTGGCGGCAGGGCCAACAGGAACGCGTAAACCAAAACCACGCTGGAAAGCATCCATCGCATGAGCATGTTCAATTCGAACCAGGCCACAACCAGCCATACGACCACCGCCAACGGCAGAAACTTGAGCATCATTCCGGATAAATTCTTAAGGAAAGTTGGTTGTTGCATTTTTATGCTCCCTAGGAACTACTCCGCCACCTGCGGCGCGGCCTGAGGCGAAACTTCCTCAGCCTCTTTTTTTGATTTTGGATACTTGATCCCCAGCCAGATAATACATGTCATGATGATAAAGAATGTCCACACAATTTCGGTGACGAACAACCCTGATTCGGCCAGGCTCGGTGTGAACTTCTCGGGGGTCACGTCCTTGAATACCTTGTAGATGTGCCAGTTCATTCGGGACAGTTCGCGGATGGTTCCCATCCAGCTCATGAGCCAGATGTCGGCGAATCCCAGAAAGATCAGGCAGTAAACACCAAGCGGATTGATCTTGCCGTAATGCACTTTTCCGGTCTTCGTGGCGATGGTGTAAAAGATGTAATTGACGAAAGTGACTATGACCAAAGCGAATGCAGCAGTATTCTTGGCGACCATCAAAGCCATAAAAGCAAGATTATCCGGTAAAACCATATCCGCGTTCATCCCCGGTTCAGGCATCATGGTGGCAAAGAACCGCCTGGGAGTGAACCAGATTGCCGCGGCAATGACAATTAGAACAAAGCCGAACTTCATCGCCGGGAAGAACCGCTGGGCATTATCAATACGCTTCATACTCACCCACATGTAGATATTGCTCACGCTGAACATGGTGCCCACAAGCAGGCCCTGAACCAGCATGAACATGGACTCGCGATCCGACATAATGTACATGCCGATGGTTGCATCGTACTGGTAGATTTCACGGACGAAGATGTAGCCCATCGCCGGCAGGGGAAGCATGATGCCGACACCGATGATATTCCCGATGTAGCCGACCCAGTCGTAGTATTCCTTTTCTTCACTCTTGTTGGACCAGAGGTACATATAGGCGCCGATGATGCACACCATGTACCCGCCAAAGGTCCCGTTGCCGACCAGCCTGTGGTAGTTGAGCGGCATCCAGGTAGATGTGGCAATCCGGTTCCATTCATTGATATTTGTCAGCTCATTGAGCGGAAGCGGGGGCGTCTGCATGAAGGTGGCGGGTCCGTCTAGGGCGCACAGAAGCGTCAATCCAAAGACATTGAGGAGCACTCCGAGGACGATATGCCGTCCCTTTTTATTGCTTTTGTTCAGCGGATCCCACGAATAGACGTAGACGTACATGATAACGGTTTCCACGATGAACAGGGTGGGGTAGACCACCATGAACAGAACCGGGAACGTGGAGACGAGATAGGAAATAAAATCGCTGTAGGCCACCATCATGATGAACAGGAACAGTCCACCCGTAAGCGCGGTGAAGCTATAGCAGAACCCGATGACTTTCGTCACCTCATGCGCCAGGCGCTCGAACTTGAAATCAGACTCTGCGAACATGATGCCGTTGGCAAGAAGACCGCCCACCACACCGTTGACGATTGCAAGCACGACCCCGTCCATGTGGAGGGTTTCCACCGGCGTCAGGGCGCAGGCCATGATCGTCCCGAAAATCCCGCCGATCACGGCCGAGACTTTGATGTTCGCGCATTTGTGAAAATAGTTCAGGAAACTGACGATAAGCGCGCCGAAGGCACAGGCCCACATACCAAAGAGGACCCCATGGTGGATCCCGACAATAACCTCCATGACAATCCCTATCACCACCCCGATGAGGACGCCAAGGAATACGTTGGAAAAGATGATGGCTTTACGCACGCCCTGGGTTCGGCGTGCACCCATGACCTCCATGATGACGACGAACATGGGGCAGCCCAGGATGAACGAGGCAAAAAGGATATGCAGTTGCGCGGCAAACCAGGTGAATTTCCGGTTGCTCAGTCCCAGAAAGGAAAACTCTTCGAACTCATGTTCTTTAGCCAGTCCGATATCGGTGAGATAGGAGAGGTCTTCGCCTTCTTCTTCTTCGCCTTCGGCGGCTTCTTCACCGCCTTCCTCTTCTTCACCCTCTTCTTCCTCGTCCTCTTCATCTTCTTCATCAAATTCTTCGTCTTCTTCGGCGTAGGCGATGGCCGGACCGGTCATGCCAAAAAAGGTCGAGGATGCTGTTGGTAGCGAAGCAGGAAGAAGATGCCCCAGACCATAAAACAAAACCAGGGCGATCAGGATGGTGAAAAATGAGTTTCTTGCTGGTGGGTTACCGGATGACGAGCTCATTTAAGGTCCCCTGTGTGCCAAACCCCTAAAACATCAAGCTCGGCATAAGATTTCCAAAAGAAGGCGGGGCCTTAAAAGGTTGCCCCTCACCACGGGTTCGGTAGTCCAAATCACTTGTTAAGACGAGATACTAACTAAACTTTGAATTTAAGGGAACCCGTCCTAGTCCTATTTTTAAATCAGAAAAAAACTGATGGATCGGTT
>CAJWLY010000112.1 GCA_913043155.1 uncultured Nitrospinaceae bacterium
CGACCCTTATGATGGAATTGACTTTGTAGAGCGAACCTCGAAAATTACCAACGCCGATGGTTCTGTAGTTTCGCAGATCGAGCGGGTATTGGCGCCGGACTTCTGGTCCCAAGTGGCAGTCGATATCATGGCCCAGAAGTATTTCCGCAAGGCGGGGGTTCCTGCACGGTTGAAGAGAAAACTCGAGACGGGGGTTCCTGAATGGCTTTGTCCGTCTGCGCCCGATGCTGACGCACTGGCCGAACTTCCCGAATCGGAGCGCCTAATTGCTGAAACCGATTCGCGCCAAGTGTTTCATCGTTTGGCGGGGTGTTGGACTTACTGGGGCTGGAAGAGCAAGTGTTTCAGTGATGAAGAGGAAGCGCGTCATTACTACGACGAAATCTGCCATATGCTTGCGCACCAGATGGCTGCGCCCAATTCGCCGCAATGGTTCAACACCGGCTTGAGCTGGGCCTATGGCATCGAGGGCTCGCCGCAGGGACATTACTTCTATAACCCGGAAACTGGACAAGTCGAAAAATCGCGGAATGCATATGAGCGTCCGCAGCCGCATGCCTGCTTCATCCTTTCAGTCAAGGACGACCTGGTCGGAAAGGGCGGCATCATGGATCTGTGGCAACAGGAGGCGCGGTTGTTCAAATATGGTTCAGGGACCGGCACCAATTTTTCCAACTTGCGCGGCGAGGGTGAGTTGCTTTCCGGTGGCGGCCGATCGTCCGGACTCATGAGTTTCCTTAAGATTGGTGACCGTGCTGCGGGAGCCATCAAGTCAGGTGGCACCACGCGCAGAGCCGCCAAGATGGTGACCCTAGATATCGACCATCCTGATATCGAAGAGTTCGTCAACTGGAAAACCAAAGAAGAGCGTAAAGTGGCTTCTATGGCGGCGGGAAGCCGAATTCTCAAGCGCCATCTCAAGAAAGTTATAGCCACCTGCTGGGACGAAGAGGTTGAAGAGACCCATCGCTGTGACGTTAAGAAAAACCTCAGACTCAAAAAAGCCGTGCGGCATGCAATCGAAGATTTCGTTCCGGAAAACTACGTCTACCGCGTGATCCAACTAGCCCGGCAGGGAGTCCGGGACATCGAATTCGAGGAGTATGACACCAACTGGAATTCCGAAGCTTACGCCACCGTGTCAGGACAGAACAGTAACAATTCCGTTCGATTGACCAATGACTTCCTGCGCGCAGTCGAGTATGACGACGAATGGGAGTTGCGCCGACGTACCGATGGGAGGATAAGTAAGACTTTAAAAGCTCGCGACTTGTGGGGAATTATTAACGAAGCTGCATGGTCGAGCGCTGATCCAGGACTCCAGTTCGATACCACGATCAATGAGTGGCATACCTGTCCGGAAGAAGATCGGATCCACGCGTCCAATCCTTGCTCGGAATATATGTTCCTCAACGACACCGCGTGCAACCTCGCGTCGATCAACCTGATCAAGTTTTACAACAAAAGCACAGGCGTATTCGATGTAGAGGGATTTCATCATGCCTGTCGGTTGTGGACGCTGACACTAGAGATTTCCGTTGCCATGGCTCAGTTCCCCAACGAGGAAATCGCACGCAAGAGCTATGAATACCGTACGCTGGGCCTGGGTTATGCCAACCTTGGGGCGTTGCTCATGGTGATGGGTATTCCTTACGATTCCGATCAGGGTCGGTCGATTACCGGAGCGATCACCGCGCTTTTGACCGGCGTATCCTATGCTACGTCCGCCGAGCTCGCTTCTAAACTCGGTCCGTTCCCGAGGTATGCGAAGAACAAGAAACATATGTTGAGGGTTATGCGCAACCACCACCGGGCTGTTTTGAACGCCGATCCGCAAGAGTTCGAGGGGTTGACGATTTTTCCGCAGGGGATTCATCCGGAGTTTTGCCCCAACAACATGTTGACGGCGGCGAAAAAAGCTTGGAATGATGCCTTGGAACAGGGCAAAAAATACGGTTTTCGCAATGCACAGACCACCTGTATCGCTCCCACGGGAACTATCGGCTTGTTGATGGACTGCGACACCACTGGAATCGAACCCGATTATGCATTGGTGAAGTACAAGAAACTTGCAGGTGGCGGGTATTTTAAGATTATCAATCAGTCTGTTCCCTCTGCGTTGAAGCAGTTGGGCTACAAACCTGAGGAGATTCGCAGCATTGTCGATTACTGTGTCGGCACCGCCAGTCTTGACGGAGCACCGCACATCAACCGCGACTCTTTGCAGGCGAGAGGGTTTACCGACGAAGCCATTGCCTGCATTCAGGAGGAGTTACCCAAAGTATTCGATATTACCTTTGCGTTCAACAAATTCGTTTTGGGCGAGGCCTTTTGCAGAGAAAACCTGGGCATCAACGAAGAGATGCTCAACGCATTCGACTTCAATATGCTCAGGCATCTTGGGTTTACCGAAGAGGAGATCAGCGACGCCAACAACGTCATTTGCGGTACCATGACCGTGGAGAAGGCTCCGCATCTTAAAGAGCGGCATTATTCTGTGTTCGACTGTGCCAATAAATGTGGCAGGTACGGCAAACGGTTCATCCGTCCCGAGGCACATATCCATATGATGGCCGCGGCACAGCCGTTTCTTTCCGGTGCTATTTCAAAGACTATTAACATGCCTAATGAAGCCACCCTTGATGATATGGAAAAGGCGCATATGTTGTGTTGGAAACTCATGCTCAAAGGTACCGCCGTTTACCGTGACGGATCAAAGCTGAGCCAGCCGCTCAACAGCGTTGCCAGCGAAGACTTCAGGTTGTTGGAAGCAGAAAACTTTGAGGACAAGGAGCCCCTCCAAGTTGCTAAAAAAATCGTAGAAATCGTGCGCGAGAGGAAACGGAGAACCTTACCGCACCGCCGTGCCGGGTACACGCAGAAAGCGGTTATCGGTGGGCACAAAGTTTACTTGCGCACGGGCCAGTATGAAGACGGGTCGCTGGGCGAAATTTTCATCGACATGCACAAGGAAGGAGCTGCTTTCAGGAGCCTCATGAATTGCTTTGCTATTGCGATCTCGCTGGGGCTTCAGCACGGGGTACCGCTGGAAGAGTTCGTCGACGCATTCGTGTTCACTCGGTTCGAGCCCAACGGCATCGTTACTGGCAACAACCGGATCACCATGGCGACCTCCACCATTGACTACATCTTCAGAGACCTGGCGATCAACTACTTAGACCGCGCTGACTTAGCACAGGTGACGTCGGACGACCTACGTGCTGACGCTATCGGCAAGAACGCAAAATCGGAGCCCGCCAATCCCGCAATCGCCTCTCAGGAAACTGAAACGATAACCAAAGAGGAAAAGGAATCCAAACCAACCTCGACCGCCCTTCCCGGTAACGGGAATGGCAACGGTAATGGAAATGGACACGAAAAGCCTGTTGTTCTAACTTCCGTTCATGGGAATGGGCAGAAAGGCGGAGAGACGGTGACTGTGCATGATCTCGTTACCAAGGCAGCCATTGCCAAGCTCAGAGGGTACGAAGGTGATCCCTGCACCGAATGTGGTCAATTGACCCTTGTGCGTAACGGAACATGCCTTAAATGCCAGACTTGTGGAACTACCTCCGGATGTTCATAATCCCCCACTTCATCTCATCTGTTTGACGCACCGGAAGCCGAAGGTCGGGTTTTTCATGGTGCCATTCACCACATTGCGGTAGTCGATAGCGGCCCGCTCGGGCGGACTCGTCCACCCGCCTCCTTTGGCGAGGCGCAGGATTTTGTCTTTTTTCGGAACCGGACTAGCGGGAAGCGGCGAATGCGGCGTTCCCACCCATTCCCACACATTGCCGATCATATCCATCGCTCCGTAGGGACTAGTGCCTGGCGGAAATGATCCTACAGGTGCGGCCGATAGGAATCCGTCCTTATTACCAACGAGGTTGGCGCGCTTGGGATCGAACTGATTGCCCCAAGGCAGGCGGTAATATGCCGGGCCTCGCGCTGCCGTTTCCCATTCTGCTTCTGTCGGTAAACGCTTTCCCATAGAGCGACAATATCCATCTGCGCTGGACCAGTCGATGCCCATGGCTGGACAGGACGGACACCCTCCCTTCCTCGTGTAAGGAGTTTCGTCGTATTTCGGGTTAATTTTTTTGTACTTTGCTACCGTTACCTCCATTTGATCGATATAAAAGGCACCCGTTCCTGATGGGGATTTTGTCGGACCGTGTGCTTGCGGTGTGTCATGTGATGGACCCACCACCCCAATCCCAGCCACGTGATTGACCAGAACCATTTGTGCTCCGTCGGCCGCGTGGATTCGGGTAGGTAAGATCAGTTTCGTTTCTTGATCAGCTGGCATCTTTCGCGGGGCCTGCGCTGAAGAAGTTTTACGTTGTTGCCGCGGAGCCTTTTCCTGGAGGTGTGCCGGTTGCTCTGTCTGGGTAGGTTTCAGGTGCGGACGTTTCGATACGCGCTCGCTCGGACCCGAAGAGCAGGAGGATAAAACAAGAAAGGCGATGAGTATTGGGACGACAAAGATTCTCAATGGTTGTCCTGTTCTTTCTGTGCCAGGTTTTCGAATCGTTTTTTCAAGCTGTGGTACCGTGCGTACTCTTCTCTGGCGAGTTCTTTTTCACCTAGCTTTTCATAGGTGAAACCCAAGCTGTAGCGTGCGTTGAAATGGGTTGGGTCCAACTGAATTGTTGCCTTAAAGGCCTCCACGGCCTGCTTGTGCTGGGTCCTATAATTATAAATTCCACCCAGCCCATAAAATGCTGCTGGGTTTTTCGGGTCCACCCGGGTGGCTGTTAAAAAAGCATCAAAGGCCTTATCGTACTGGCCTTGCTTAGAGTAGTCGATTCCCTCCTTTACATATTCGTCACTTCCCTTCGATGAGCATTGCGTTAAAATCAGGGCAAGGCAGGTAAGGAATACGTAAAGTAAGGTTTGGACGGGTGAGCGCATCAAGTTCATTTCCCTGAAAATAGGATGGGTCGTGCAGAAAAGCAGGCGCCGCCCCCCCCCGTAAACGAAGGGAGCCTTTACTATACCACCCGCCTGTCAAAGTTTTTCAACTTTACTGTTGGTGCCTAAAAAAAATACAATTTTTGTGATCGGGCTCAATTTAATAGAATTCTCCTAGCCCCGTTAAAAAGAGGGGTAGGCTTTCTCTCTTTTCTGCGAAGTGGTTCGTGGGGATTTCGGTCTTTTTCTGGTTTCGAACTTTT
>CAJWLY010000113.1 GCA_913043155.1 uncultured Nitrospinaceae bacterium
TAGCCGAAATTATCTCGGAAGGATACTTCACCCTTTTGTCAGAAGTGAATGGGCGGGTTAAGGAATTTTACGTTTCCGAGGGGGAATACGTCGAAGTAGATTCCGTGTTGATGGAAATCGAGATGGCGGAGGATGGAGAAGGAGAAGATTGATTTCCTCAACTCAGACAAACGAATATATATAAGAGGCTGTCGCCAGATAAACAGCAATACCAGCGATATCGTTGGTGATTGTGACAAATGGCCCTGCACTGATAGCCGGGTCGATATTAGCCTTTAAGAAAAGAATAGGCGCTGTGGAACCAATAACCGCGGCGATACCTACAGCGAGTACGATGCCCGCCCCCACCACCAGTCCAAGGAGTGGATTCGATTTAAGCACCTGCTCGGCTACCAGTGTCACCAGCCCACCACAAAGTAGCCCGAAAATCACTCCGTTGGAAATCCCAACGAGAAGCTCGCTTTTTACCACGGTAAAAAGATTGTCATCTTGGATATCTCCTGTGGCTAGACCCCGGACGATGACGGTGGATCCCTGAATACCTACATTCCCGGCGAGTCCGAGGACGAATGGGATGAAGAAAACAATGGTCGCGAACTCGCTTAATGTGGCCTGAAATAAATTGAGCACGTAGGCGCTGATGAGGCCGCCTAGAAATGTCGTGAACAACCAAGGCGCGCGGGCCACTATTTTATTTGCCGTACGTTTGGCAAACGGGTCGACCTTGGCTGTGCCGACCATGGTAAAAATATCTTCACTGGCAAGATCCTGCATGATGCGGATGACGTCGTCGAAAGTCACGATTCCGTGCATGATATTATCATCGTCCACGACGGGGATGGTGCTTAAGTGCTCATTGTCCATTAAACTCGCCACCTTGTCGCAAGAGTCGTTGAGATGAACCTTTGGGGGAGGTGTCCGCATGAATTGGTCGGCTCGGGCCGCAGTGGGTGCGTTGAGTAGATCGCGCAGCCTGAAATAGCCCAGCAATTCTTTCCGGGATCCCAAGACGTAGAAATAAGATAAGGTGTCCGAGTTAGTTTCTCTTTTGATCTGCATTAGAATATTCTGGGCGGTTTGCTCTGCGCTCACTTGCTTGAACCTGGGGACCATGAGTCCGCCCGCCGTTTCCTCTTCGTAGGTAATGAGGTCCTTGATGACGACGGCATCCCCGGTTTCCATCTGACTGAGGAGTTCCTCCTGGGTTTCAGGATTGTGCTCCTTAAGAAGGTCAGTAGCTTCGTCCTCGGCCATTTTGCCCAGTAATTGAGCAAGGTATCCACGGTCAAGGGATTCCTGAATTTCCAACCGGCTGTCTTGATCGGTTTCATACAGGAGTTCCTGACGTTTCTGGTCGGAGTCAAGACAGTTAAAGACGAGAATCTTACCGTCGACCGAAAGCTGGTGGAGCAGTCGAGCGACTTCGAAATGATCTTTGGAATTGACTTCGCCGGACAAGGCGTCTATCGACACCTCCGGCTCCGAAATTAGTTTTTTAATGTGTTTGATCGGCATAAATTTTTGTGAAAGTACCCGGGAAAATGCTAGTATTTATAGCAGCTCCCAGAAAGAAATAACAGAGTTAACCTTTTTTTGGAGACATCGTGGTCCTCAATATTTCCCACGCAGATAAAGCTAAATACCAGGAAAAATTGAAACAAAGGAAAACCCGTGTACGAAAAAGTCGCGCGACGAAGATGTCCGCTAAATTGAAAGCCCATGCCTTCAAGCAATTCGATGCTCACCCCAAAAGCAAAACAGTAGAAGAGGATATTGAGATGGATGAGCATATTAAAATGAGTGATGTTTATATGCGAACCGGTCCCTACAAGCCGAAAAATAAGTAACTGATCTTCTGATGATGGTGTAGCAATGAAGCGGTTTCTCTTCATGGGAAACCGCTTTTTCTATAGAATAGGTTGCTGCCATCGGGGGAATGAGTTTTTGGGTTTTTCAAGAAACTGGGGGAGAAAATCAAAGAGGAGTTGGGAAGGAGACAATTGTTTCTATTCGCCTCGTACTTATTTTATATTTGCTATAAACCTCTTTGCTGATGAGGAATCACAAAGGCCTTATCCAGCTCGTCGTTTTCGGAGGATGCGTCAGACGGTTTTCAGCAGCATATTTTTTCGTTGGATTGATTGGATGTGCTGAGAGTCTTAGCGATATCCGAGACCATCATGACCTTTCCTTCGAATGGAGATTTTTGGACGGTTCAATGGTAATCCTTTAGTAGAAGAGGCTGGTTGCTCAGCCAAATTCGCTTTCCACAGACATTCACGAAAACCGGGTTGTCCGCCTTAAATAACTCGAGATGTGCTTGGTACAAGTGGTCTTGGTTGGTTCTACAGTCGCCGTAAGCCTCTCTTTCTTCGCTAAATATTCCCTCCTCGAAACTTTTAATACCTTGGCTTGAGGGTACATTTTCGAAATAGGATCGCAGAAGAGGGTCTTTCAAATTTTCCGGATTTTTAGCTGTCTTTCTGAGGAGAAGTTTGATTCCCCGAGAGGAAGGTGATTCGAACAGCCCGGCGCGAATGCAGGTGTGCCGGGAGGGACCGGGAGACACTGCCCATTTTTCAATGGCCTCCTTCGAATGTCCCATTGCGCCATAGGTGCACAGTTGGTGGCGGATGGTATAGAACGTGGAATACGCCACGACCGTGCCGATTTCAAGTTCTTTCTCCAGCTTGGGAATCGGATCGAACGAGAGCTGGTTTGATTTGTCGATCTGTTCTTGGGTTGCATCCTTAATGGGAATGCCCACTTCCCCAAGGGCTGTTGCATAAAAGAGATAGTCATACTTGCCGCTGTTGATGGATTTAATCTGTTCCCGGCATACCCGATCGTTAATGTCACCGAAGAGGGTGTGATCGGCTCCTTCAATCTGAAAATCTGGAACTTCCTTGCCATACCAGTTGGCTACGATTACGGCGTCCTTGCCAAAGTGCGTTCGCACCGCCCGAATTGCTGCCGTTCCCATAACTCCCGTTCCGCCTATGACTAAAAAATATTCCATTAAGTTTTCTCCGTTTGATAAGTTAAGTGCCTTATATCTCGATTAGAACAGGAATTTAAAAAAAAAATCAAGATCCGCCGATGCTCTCGTTGATATCCCAATAAGGGACTCTTGAGTTTTCGTCTATGGCTTGGGCCAAGTAGGGGGTATCCGATAAAAACTGGTCGAGCTCGTGACTTAGCGAGCGGGTAGCTTCCCGGTGCGATTCGTGAGCGGATTGATCCAAAGCTCCGTCAGCAAGTTTTTCATAGCGAGAGAGCCAAGGCTTGGCGTTATTAATAGTTTCACGGATGCGATCAATTTCAAGGAGACGAAACTCTTGTTGCTTGGCGTAACGAGCAAACTCCAGCCACGTGTCGATCTCTTCCCGGCTTTTACCAAGCTGGAACAACTCGGCCCGAAACCTCATGATTCCCATGGTCTTAATGTTATATGTCAAATACTGCGCTAGATCATTTAGAGGGATTCCATTTTGGGTGTGGCAAAGGTATTTGAGCATATCGATAATCTTGTTGATGCGGGAGTCCAGTTGAAGTGCGTACACAGAATGATTCCGCAGTTCGGGATGGCGCTCATAAAGCGCCCACATCCCACCGTCGGACAGGATGTGGTTGGCTTGAGCCTCAAGCGGTCGCACCCATTCCAGACAGGGCCTAGGATCAGCTTCCGCCGACGATATGTGGAATATCAAACAAAGAGCTTGAAGTAAGGCCAATAGGGTTCTCATGAGATGGTTGCAGAGCGGGTAAAGAGAATTATCGCATCATATATCAAGCGCGTTCGCACTCCCCAACTTAAAATGCTTCATATGCCACGTACGCTTGTATCCCCCAATTTTAAAATAATTTTGAACTCCTTTTTGGACAGGGGCATGACCGATAACCGGGATTGTCGGATCAATGCAATGTCTTCAAGTCCGGGATGTGACTTAATACCGTCAAGTGTAACTGGAGATCTCATGGCCTGCACCGGTTTCAGGTCCACAACACACCATCGCGGGTCATCGGACGAAGGATCGGGATAGAACTCCTTGGTGACCTCGCAGATTCCCTTAACCTCTTTGCCGACCACACTGTGGTAAAACAAAACTAGGTCACCCCGTTTCATTTTTTGAAGGTTGTTCCTAGCCTGGTAATTACGCACCCCATCCCAATAGGTCTCCTTGTCCCTGACCAACTGTTCCCAGTTGTACTTAGACGGCTCCTGTTTGACCAGCCAGAAATTCATAATTTCATTAATAAATTCAATGGTATAACTTATTCTTCAGGTGCTGAGTATAATCCATTTTCAGGCGAGTCCCAACTCGTTTATGGTGTCCGATAAAAACGAGGGTAAGCTATTGATTTTAATAAATTAGATTGACCTCTCCTTTAAATCAAAATATAATCCAGAAGCTAACCCATAAAAAATCAATGCGAATCCCCTTTTTTTTGGGGGAAACGCTTTTTCTTGAGAGGTTTGGAATGTATCGGAAAGAGATAAAGGTATTAGATTGCACCATCCGAGATGGTGGGCTCATGAATAACCATCAATTCACAGTAGATTTTGTTCGCGAGGTGTTCTGCGCCATCAACAAATCCGGTGTGGATTATGTGGAACTTGGGTATAAAGCCGACGAAAGTCAGTTCAGTCGCGATGAATTTGGTCCCATGAAGTTCTGCAGCGAAAAGGATATAGAAAACGCCGTCAACGGAGAAGACAAACATTGCAAGATTTCCGTGATGGTGGATATGGGTCGGGTTGACCCTTCAGCGATTATTCCGAAAAATGAAAGTCTTGTCGATCTAATGCGCGTAGCGACTTACGTGAAAGATATCGATAAGGCTATTGACCTGGCCAACCAAATCAAAACTAAGGGCTACGAAGCTACCATAAATATCATGGCCGTTTCCCACGCGCGGGAGCAAGAGCTTGATGAAGCCCTACAGCAAATTGAATCCGAATGTGCTGTCGACGTGGTTTACCTTGTGGACAGCTTTGGGGCTTTGTATTCTGAACAGGTCGCCTACATGGCAAAAAAATACAAATCCATGATGCCTTCCAAGCAAATTGGCATTCACGCGCATAACAACCAGCAACTGGCATTTGCGAACACGATCGAGGCGATCATTCAAAAAATTAATTATTTGGATGGCACCATCTTCGG
>CAJWLY010000114.1 GCA_913043155.1 uncultured Nitrospinaceae bacterium
GCTTA
Source organism: uncultured Nitrospinaceae bacterium (assembly GCA_913043155.1). Classification (GTDB taxonomy): domain Bacteria; phylum Nitrospinota; class Nitrospinia; order Nitrospinales; family VA-1; genus CAJWLY01. The sequence continues at coordinate 6 of CAJWLY010000114.1, forward strand.
ACAGTATTAATTTATTGCCCCAAATGGTATCCAAGCAATTCTGATTCTTTTATAAGACAAAAGGTCTAAGGAAACTAAGGAAGGTCTATTGAGTACGGTGGGTCTGGTGCTGGAGGGGATTTATCGGGATGGAACCAACTCAATTGCCACGCACGCCTGGACGGGTGGAAAACTGCCATTATTTGCGATCAAGTGGCCCATTTTTGGCTTCCTTCCTTACGCTTCATTGTCGGACCAGGCATATAAATGGTTCCTTCAGGAGTTTCATGACTACGAATTTCTCCTCCAAACCCCAGCATTTCTGAAACACGTTGGGCTTCTTCTAGCGAGAAGGGGCAAGGAACCGATGGGGGCGGTAATTGGTATGGGTTGTCTAGGGTCTTGACCCAGTTAGCAAAGCCCCTCACTTGTTTGCTCTCTCGTGCCTACACTGTGCCTACATAAACAAAATGGCCTACAAGCCGAAACATGTAAGCCATTGTTTTAATTGGTGGGCCGTCTCGGGATCGGACCGCCGACCTACTGATTAAAAGTCCGTAGCCATTAATAATCAACAACTTACCACAACAATTAACAACAAAAGATTCAGTTGGTTACCACCCCTACTCGTGTTGTCCTTTGTTGCGGAAAACTGCCGTTATTTGCGGTCAAGTGGCCCATTTTTGGCCTTCTTTTTAAGCTACTCGTCATCATCATAATCACCCTCATCTTCTTCATCATCATCATTTTCTTCTTCTAGCTCTTTAGCTTTTTGTTCAACTAATTTAGCCCATTTTTTTATTTTTAATGATGATTTGCCACCTATTTGCCACTTGTTTGCGGTTCTAGTTGTTTAAACTGTAGCCTAAGGGGCTATCAATAGCCCCGAAGACTCTAGCAAACTTTCTTGAACGTGCAGCCCAGCTTTATGAGCAAGGTGCAGGCCATAGACGCATCGGGAAATACGTCAGGAACTGGTTAAGCCGTGGCTGATTACTTCCCTACCCTGAAAACTGTCGGGTTCTGTGAACCTTCAGCTACCAACTGACCAATCGCTCCTTTGGCGACACGAAAGATACTATGGTCCACCAAAGTGTAAGTCCCTGGTGCATCAATTTTAAATTCGACAATCGTAGCACCCGCTGATGGTACTAGCGTGGTCTGGACATTTCGGTTGACTGCCCCTCCGAGCGCCCCTTCCTGGTACACCTTGTCAAATATTTCTCCAATAATATGAAACGAAGAAACTCCATTAGGGCCAATATTGCCAAAATAAATTCGAATATTTTCTCCGACCTTGGCTTTGAGCACGTTATCACCCATTAAGGCCCCAACGCGACCGTTAAAGACAACATGATCGGGATGCTCGGCTAATCCTTTGTTGATGTCGAATCCTGTCACGCCATTGTCCCCATCTGTAAAGAACTCACTTTGAAAAACGTAAAATTCTTTATCCACTTTTGATAACCCGCCGGCCGGTTCTACGAGAAACAACCCGTACATTCCGTTCGAAATATGATCAACAATGGCACCTGCTGCGCAGTGATATATGTAAAGACCGGGATTGAGTGTTTTGAAGGAAAATACTTTAGACTCACCAGGAGCCACCGTATTAACAGCCGCACCACCCCCTGGACCATTTACAGCATGGATGTCGATGTTGTGAGGCTGAGTATTCGATTTTGGGTTAGAAAGGTGAAACTGCACCGTATCTCCAACTCGTACTCGAGCCATTGGGCCGGGAACACTACCGCCAAAGCTCCAGAAGTTATATTTTTTCCCGTCTGCTATATCACCAACAAACTCTTTTGCTTCAAGGTTAAGAATAACTGTTTTGCCACCATTACGGTTGAGCGGATTAGGAACATTGGGGGCTTTTGTCAGTTCTACTGTAATCTCTGCAAAGGCAGATACTGTTGTAAAACAGAGGAAAAAAACCGAAGCAATTATATATAACTTCTTTTTTATAAACATTTTCACACTCCTTCTCCAAAATATTAATAAAAGGATAAATACATCTTTTTATCTGATTTTATTATATGCTATAATAGATGTCAAGATATATTTATCCTTTTATTAACGTTGAAGGGAGTATCAATTACTCCTATATTTACCATCTGAAAATATTATGATTTCTCAAACATCAGAGTATGCTTTGCGTGCCGTGATTTGCTTGGCCCAGCATCCCGGTGAACTTCATACAGCAACCAAAATAGCAAAACTAACTAAAGTACCGGACCCTTATTTGTCTAAGGTTCTATTGATACTAGCAAAGCACGAGGTGGTGATTTCGAAGAAAGGACTACATGGGGGTTATGGGTTAGCTCACTCTCCAGATAAAATAACTTTGTGGACTATTATCAACGCAGTTGACCCTATCAAGCACATAAAAAGTTGCCCATTAAAACTAGAGTCCCATGGCACTCATCTTTGTCGATTACACAAACGGGTCAACGATTCCATAAATATGATAGAGGAGTTATTCAAAACATCTACCGTTACGATGATACTAGATCAACCCACTAAAAGCATTCCACTTTGCGAGTCCAAAAAATAATAACTCTCCACTAAATCAATGGGCTACGGGATTCGTCTCGTGGCCCATTTTTGGCCCACAAATTCTCCCCTTTTTCATGGTTGAATATCACCACACTCCTTGCATTAAGGACTTAAGGACATCGTCATTATGCCGAGCTAGTTCCAGCCCGATAATCCCCCCCCTTGCGTGTCCCCGCCAGCAGGCATAGGATAGGTATATACCCAACCCTTTCGCTGGACGTCATTTTTAATCCGGAAAAACAAATTGGGAAAGTTCATTGGGGAATGTTAATGACGGGGAAATATATAGTCGGCATTATTGGGAGTTACCGTAAAGACGGTTACATCGATTCTACAGTCAATGAGTTGCTTTCCGCCGCACGCGATCGCGGAGCGGAGACGGATAGGATTTTTCTTTTGGATCAGCATATCGAATTTTGCACCAATTGCCGTACCTGCATGCAAGAACCGGGACCAGAGCGCGGCAAATGTATCCTCCGGGATGACATGGATAGTATCCTAAAAAAGATTGGCGGGGCCGATGCGATCGTGATTGGCGCGCCGGTTAATTGCGGGGATGTGAATGCACTCACAAGAAAATTCTTTGAAAGGTGTGTTGGGTATGCTGCCTATTGGCCCTGGGGAACAAAAATCCCCAAAATGAGAAAGAGAAAGAGGACAAAAAAGGCTGTTCTAGTTTCCTCCAGCGCCGCACCCGGATGGTATAGCAGAATATTTACCCCTGCCATGGGATCGCTGAAAAAGATGGCCAAATTGCTCGGCGCTAAACCGGTCGGAACGCTATTCCTCGGTTTCGTCAATCAGGAAGAAGTACGTCTATCGGACAAAATCAGGCACAAAGCCAGATGCTTGGGGAGGGAACTGGCGGCTTAGTCCCCCATTCATTATCTTTCCCATAATTGACTTACAGGACTAAAACATGATGGCACGAAGCAATATTTTAAATCTCAGCGAATTCATGCAAGGGTTAATAAAAAGAAACCCGGGAGAAAAAGAATTTCATCAAGCGGTTGAAGAAGTTGCCGCCAGTGTCATTCCTTTCATCAATGAGCGCCCCCAATATATCGAAAATCAAATTCTTGAGCGGATGACCGAGCCGAACCGAACGATCATTTTCCGGGTGTGCTGGGAAGATGATAGAGGGAATATCCGTATCAACCGGGGTTACCGCGTACAATTCAATAACGCCATCGGACCTTATAAAGGGGGCCTTCGTTTTCATCCCTCTGTCAACTTAAGCATTCTCAAGTTTCTGGGTTTTGAACAAACATTCAAAAACAGCCTTACCACTCTTCCCATGGGTTCCGGAAAAGGCGGGTCGGATTTTAACCCGAAGGGAAAGTCGGAGCGGGAAATCATGCGTTTTTGTCAAGCATTTATGACAGAACTATCAAAGTATATCGGTGAACACCTGGATATTCCCGCAGGAGATATTGGGGTCGGTGTAAGGGAAATTAGTTTCATGTTTGGCCAATATAAGCGCCTGAAAAATGAATTTACAGGAACTTTGACCGGAAAGGCCCTTGAATTCGGTGGAAGCCTCATACGAAAAGAAGCCACGGGTTATGGTTGCGCCTATTTTACGGAAGAAATGCTGGGACATCAGGGGGACTCCATCGAGGGGAAAACCTGTCTTGTCTCAGGATCCGGGAATGTCGCCCAATTTACCGCCCAGAAATTAATACATCTAGGAGGAAAAGTCATCACACTTTCTGATTCTTCCGGATTCATTCACGATCCGGATGGACTGAATAACGAAAAACTGGAATATATTATTGATTTAAAAACCAACCGTCGGGGAAGAATTTCTGAGTTCGCCGAAAAATTCAAATGCAAGTTTTATAAAGATAAAAAACCATGGTCCGTGAAAGGAGACTTGGCATTTCCTTGTGCCACCCAAAATGAAATTGAATTATCGGATGCCAAACAACTCATAAAAAATGGTTGCAAGGCCCTCTCGGAAGGCGCCAACATGCCCACCACTCATGATGCGATTGATGCCTTAAATAAAGCCAAAATTATCTTCGCTCCGGGAAAAGCCGCCAACGCGGGAGGCGTCTCGGTGTCCGGACTTGAGATGACCCAAAACAGCATTCGCCTCGCGTGGCAAAGAGAAGAATTGGAACAACGGTTGAAAAATATCATGCATGATATCCACCAGCAATGCATCAATTATGGAACGGAAAAAGATCATATCGATTATGTTAAGGGAGCAAACCTTGCCGGGTTTGTAAAGGTCGCCAAAGCAATGCTTGCTTATGGCGTAATCTGATAATTTTATAAAACTTTGTTTCTCGCCCCCCCTTGCCTATCTCCTCCAGCAGGCATAGTGTAGGCATATACCCAACCAGTTGAGCTCACTGCTTAATCAGAGGGGCCAGACGACGAGGATCATAGGAACGGAAAGGACTATAATCAAAATTTCCAGCGGCAATCCCATGCGCCAGTAATCGCCGAACTGGTATCCTGCCGGGCCCATGATCAATGTGTTGTTCTGATGTCCAATGGGGGTGAGAAAGGCGCACGACGCACCAACGG
>CAJWLY010000115.1 GCA_913043155.1 uncultured Nitrospinaceae bacterium
GTAAACGGTTTCGGAAACTGGGTAATCCGGTTTCGCTGGTTGATCATTCCCACGACTCTCCTCTTTGTCTTTGTGGTGGCAAAGGGCACTGGTTTTCTCGGTTTTGCCACCGACTACCGGGTGTTCTTCAGCAAAGATAATCCGCAGTTGGTCGCTTTCGAAACTTTGCAGAATACCTACACCAAAAACGATAATGTGATGTTTGCCGTGGAACCCAAGGACGGCAATGTTTTTACACGTGAAACGTTGGCAATCATAGAAGAAATCACTCGGGCTTCCTGGAAAATTCCTTATTCCCTGCGTGTCGATTCGATCACCAATTTTCAATACACCTGGGCCGAAGGCGATGACCTGGTTGTCCAGGACCTGGTGGAAAACGCCGAATCGTTCACCGACGAGCAGTTGAAAAAGGTTCAGGAGGTGGCTCTTGCTGAACCCCTACTGCTCAATCGCCTGATCACGAAAAAAACGGATATCACGGGAATAAACACCACAATAAACACCCCCAATGAATCCCCTGCCGAAATACCGGAGGTGGTTGCGTTTGTCCGCGAGATGAGAGACAAGTTTCAGGAAAAATACCCTGACATTAATATCTACCTGACCGGGGTCGTGTTCATGGACAACGCTTTCAACGAAGCCGGGGAAGGGGATATGAAATCTCTCGTACCCATCATGTACGGCGTCGTTCTGATCATCATGGTTTTCGCCCTGCGAACTTTTTGGGGGACTTTTACCACCCTTCTGATCATGGCGTTTTCGATTCTTTCAGGTATGGGGCTTGCGGGTTGGTCGGGAATTCTTTTAACTCCCATCTCCGCCAACGCGCCGACAATCATCCTCACCCTTGCGGTGGCAGACAGTATTCATATCCTGGTAACCCTGTTTTATGAAATGCGGCATGGCAAATCAAAGTACGAGGCGATCCGGGAGTCGTTGCGTGTAAACCACCAACCGGTTTTTATAACCAGTATCACCACGGCTATCGGGTTTCTCAGCCTGAATTTTAGTGATTCGCCACCTTTTCGCGACCTGGGAAATATCGTCGCGATGGGTGTGATGTTCGCCTATATTTATTCTGTCCTTTTTCTGCCAGCGATGATATCCGTATTGCCATTGCGTGTGAAGGCAGCCAGTTCTTCTCAGAATGGATTAATCGAGAATCTCGGTGATTGGGTGATCCTTAACCGTAAATCACTTTTCTGGGGCATGATGGGAGCCATCATCCTTCTTAGCGTTCAGATTCCTCGAATTGAACTCAATGAAAAATTTAACGAATATTTCGACACTCGATACCAGTTCCGGATTGACAACGACTATGTCATAGACCACCTGACCGGATTCGAGTCGATTGAATATTCACTAAAAGCGGGTGAGTCAGGAGGGGTTAGTAATCCTGCGTACCTTAAAAAACTCGATGAGTTTGCCGAATGGTACCGAAAACAACCGGGCGTCATGTATGTCGGTACGTTGACCGATACTATGAAACGGTTGAACAAGAATATGCACGGTGACGATGAGGCTTTTTATCGCCTGCCCGAGGAACGCGATCTATCAGCGCAGTATCTGTTGCTGTACGAATTGTCATTGCCGTTTGGGCTGGACCTGAACAATCAGATCAACATCGACAAATCCTCAACACGCTTCACGGTGATACTCGAAAGTGTGTCTACCCAGACAGCGTTGAGTCTGGAAGCTTCCGCTCAAGAATGGCTGCAGAAAAATGCCCCCCCTGAGATGGCTTCACACGGGGCGAGTCCTTTGATTATGTTTTCTCATATTGCTAAGCGCAATATAGAAAGCATGATGACGGGTACCCTTTTAGCGCTGCTCTTAATCTCAGCAATTCTAGTTGGTGTGCTAAAGAGCTTTAAACTGGGGGGCATCAGTACTGTTCCCAACCTTGCCCCTGTCTTTATGACCTTTGGGATATGGGCGCTATTTGTCGGCCATATCGGTCTTGCGGTTTCTGTCGTGGCACCCGTGGCATTGGGAATTATTGTTGACGACACTGTACATTTCCTGAGCAAATACAGAAGAGCCCGGCAGGAATTGGGGAAGGGTGCGGAAGAGGCGGTCCGTTATTCCTTTCATACTGTGGGAACCGCGTTGTTCCTGACATCGATTATATTGGTTTGTGGATTTTTTGTTCTGACCTTTTCCGGGTTCAGGATGAATGTGAACCTAGGTTTCATGACCACCTTGGCAATTTTATGCGCACTGATTGCGGACTTCCTGTTTCTGCCAACCTTGTTGATGAAATTTAGCGGCGAGAAATCCGGTACCCCCGTTTCGTAAAGCGGGGGCGAGTGCGAATTTCAGGGACAGTGTGCATAAACAACGGGGCCGCCGACTTTGTTTGATTGCAGTGAGGACCACTAGTATGAAAATTATTCAGCGGGTATGGGGGGCGTTGCCATGAATCATATTTTTTCTTTATTAGTATTTATATTATTGTTTGGCGGCTACGCATCCGCCGAAACACCTGAAGAGAAGGGACTCGCAATTGCCAAAGAGGACGATACGCGGGACAACGGATTCGGGGATTATCAGGCGGAACTCGTCATGACCCTCAAAAACAGGCAGGGGGAAGAAAGCAGCCGTCATATCCGCAATAAAACCCTTGAGGTGGAAGGCGACGGCGACAAATCGCTCTCTATTTTTAGTCGACCCCGCGATGTAAAAGGCACGGCTCTCCTCAACTTTACGCATAAAGTTGGTAATGACGACCAGTGGCTATACTTACCCGCTCTAAAACGTGTCAAACGAATCAGTTCCGCCAATAAATCCGGTTCCTTCATGGGCAGTGAATTTGCGTACGAGGATATCACCAGCCAGGAAGTGGAAAAATATACCTATAAGTGGATCCGAGACGAGAACTACAAGGAAGAAAAATGTTTTGTTTTTGAACGCTACCCAGTTTACAAAAACTCAGGATACACAAGGCAGGTAGTATGGCTCGATCAGAAAGATTATAAAATCCTTCAAATTAAATTTTATGATAGAAAAAACGCGCCGCTAAAAACATTGACTCAATCTGATTTTAAGCAGTACCTCGGTAAATACTGGTACCCGGAAACCATGTATATGGAAAACCACCAGACAGGGAAAAGCACCCTAGTTGCCTGGAAGAACTATAAATTTCGGAACGGCCTAAAAGACAAGGACTTCAATAAGAATAGTCTCAAGCGCGCGCGATAAATATGCCCTCAGCGAAACCACCCCGAATACGATGGGCCTTCCTGTTTATCCTTGCCGCAAGCTTCCTGCTCCGCCCTTTACCGAAAGTATTTGCCCATGAAGTTGCAGGTTATGCCGCAGGCGAAGTCCGTCTTTTTCCAAATGATGCCTTGTATAGCGGGCAGAATGATCAGTCCTCTTCCTTTGTCATTCAGCCGGAATATTATCATGAATTCGAAAGCGGCAGCAGTTTCGCTTTTACACCTTTCTTTCGGCTCGATAGCGGTGACCAGGAACGCACTCATTTAGACATTCGCGAACTCACCTACCTGTGGCTCAAAGAAGATTTTGAATTAAGAGTCGGGGTTCGAAAAGTTTTTTGGGGAGTCACCGAATTCATCCACCTGATCGATATTGTCAACCAGACCGACTTGGTAGAAAGTGTGGATACCGAAGACAAACTCGGCCAGCCAATGGTTAATTTTTCAGTTTCTCGCGATTGGGGAATGGTAGACATTTTCTGGATGCCCTTTTTCCGCGAGCGAACTTTTGTTGGAACCGGGGGAAGACTGCGAGGGGCTTCTGTCGTCGATGAAGCGCGCACGCAATACGAAAGCGCCGCCGAGGAATGGCACAGTGATTGGGCGTTGCGGTACTCATATACGTTTGGCGATATCGATATGGGTCTCTCGCAGTTTGTGGGAACCAACCGCGATCCTACCCTGCTCGACGGAACCGACTCCAACGGCGACGACATAAAAATTCCAAAGTATGAACAAATCAAACAGACCAGCCTCGATGTTTCCTATGTGGTCGGCGAGTGGTTATGGAAACTGGAATCCCTCTACCGCACTGGCCAGGGCAATGAAGATTACTTTGCTTGGGCCGGTGGATTTGAATACACATCTGTAGGGGTGCTCGAATCAAACATGGATCTCGGTTTCGTCGGAGAGTGGTTGTATGACGACCGGGAAGATGATGCCGATACCGCTTTTGAGAACGACATCGCCGGCGGCTTGCGGTTGACCGTCAATGACGCGGCCAGTTCCGAGGCTCTTCTGGGATGGGTCCAGGACGTGGATACCAGCGCGCGACTTCTCTTTCTAGAAGCCAGCCGCCGGTTCGGGAACAACTGGCTACTCAACATCGAAATGCGCTTATCCCTAGACCAACCTGCTTCCGATTTTCTGTTCGAGCAGCGGAAGGATGACCTGTTTCAGACCGAATTGTTTTATTATTTCTAGATTATCTCGGAAAGTTAATATGGCACGATGATTTCTGTGAAAATTATCTAAATGATGCTGGTAACGATTATCTTTCTGGGTCGGCTCATCCCCGCCACCTTTCCTCCTTCTTCCTCCTCAAAAAAAGTTTCACTGGCTGCGAGGCGCTCACAAGATTGAATGGAAGAACCAAATTCTACCCTCACGGTTTTATCTTCGCTCTGCGCTTCCTTCTCTCCAATTGTTGATAAAGCAATATCAACAGAGGCTGGGCCATCGACCTGAGAGGAGTCGCGGCCTAAGAATTTAAAAAAGCTAAAAAGCCTATTGACAAGGGCAGGAGTATGTTATATTTTGATATTGATAATTATTATCAATTAATAATAGAGGTAGGAATATGAGTGTAGCAATTTTAGGTGGTTTGGATCGGTTGACGCCTTTTTATAAGAAGGGGGGACGTGAATTGGGATTTTCTGGGGTCAAGGTATTTAGCAGAAAAGTTCCCAATTTGGGCAGACGAATGCAGGGATTTGACGGTATTGTTATCTGCACCGGAACCGTGGCGCACCCCATGGTCGAGGCAGCAGTGCGGGTCGCGCGGGACTTCGGGATCCCTGTCGGGCGGACCCACTCCAGCAGCGTGTCTGCACTGAAAAAGTCCCTGGCGGAAATCTC
>CAJWLY010000116.1 GCA_913043155.1 uncultured Nitrospinaceae bacterium
TACCTTATCCGACACGGGGAAACTGCCAACGCCGGTCAAGTCTGTTTTAATGGCCACTTCGACGTAGACCTCTCCGAACGAGGAAAGAACCAGAGCCGTCGTCTCGCCGACGCCTTGAAGGACCTTCCAATTCGAGCGGTTTACTGTAGCGATCTTAAAAGAACTCTGCTCGGCGCCCGATATATTGCTGACCACCACGGGCTCACCCCAGTTCCCTACCCGGAATTGCGTGAACTCTCCTTCGGTACCTGGGAAGGACTGAGCGTCGACGAAGTCAACCGCAAGTACCCGGACCAACTTCACAAACGGCTTAAAAATATTGAGACGTTTCACGTCGAGGGTGGAGAATCGTTTCCGCAGTTGAGGGCGCGCGCGATCCCAAAATTCGAAGAAATCGTGTCAGAGCACCCCGAGGATTGCATCGCCATTCTTTGTCATGGCGGAGTGATTCGGACCTTCCTGGCACATGTACTTGGAATTCCCCTGAAAAATATGTTTCGAATCCACCAACCCTATGCAGCAGTCAACATCATTCAGTTTTACGAGGGGGGAGATCCTGTCGTAGAGCTCACCGGTGGCTCCTGTGACAACATTCATCCACCCAACCCGTTGGACAAAGAAATGTTCATTCAATAGTCTACGAGGTTCCAATGAAGGATTGGCTGGTCCGCATTCGCAATGCCGACGTCTTCTTAAGTGATAAGCAGGTTCTTGATTCCATAGATTGGACCATGCACCGCGACGAGCACTGGGCAGTTGTGGGGAGCAACGGAGCCGGGAAGACTTCTTTCATGAGGCTGATATTCGGGGAGCTCATCCCGGTCGACGGCGGCGAGGTGAGATGGTTTGGACACGAAGAGCACGGCCCCCTGGCCGCCGCCCGCAAACGCATCGGTTTCGTTTCGGCGGAATATCAGGAAACCTATAGTCCTGCCACGCTGGGGCAAGATGTAGTGGTTTCCGGTTTTTTTTCGTCGATCGGACTGTACCGTCGAGCTAGCCAAGAACAGAAACAAGACGCACATCAGTGGATGGATTTTTTGGGTATCCACCATTTAAGCGACGAGCCGATTGGGCACCTTTCCTACGGAGAAGCCCGACGGCTTCTGCTGGCGCGGGCACTAGTCAACCGTCCCGACCTGCTCATTCTAGACGAGCCTTGCTCTGGGTTGGACATCCCCACTCGGGAGATTTTTTTGGAAGCACTGGAAAAACTCACCAAAACCCGCACCCGGTTGATCTATGTCACCCATCATATTGACGAAGTCCTTCCTTTGATCACCCATGTACTGTTTCTGAAAGAAGGACGCATATTTTTACAGGGAAAAAAGAATGGCATGCTGACCGGATCTAACTTGTCGGGTGCGTTCGGCTGCACTGTTCGAGTAAAAAAAAATACAGGCCGCTACTGGATTACGGAAAGCCGTACGGTGAAGTCCAAGCCACCAAAAAAACATCCGCGTTGAAACACCTTCCATACCACCTTGCCTCCTGTGGAATAAATACGATACAATTCACTTCAAATCAGTATGAGGATCCATAATGACTTTTCGATTGGCATCCGCGTTCGCGGTATCCGTGTTGGCTATCCTGCTAGGATGGGCTCTGGAAGTCCGTGCTCAGATGGGAGCGGAGGAGTGGTTCCTTAAGGGGAACACCCTGAGCAGCACAGGCCGATTTGACGAGGCGGTAGAGGCGTACAAGCGCTCCATCGAAAAAAACCCCAAGGCAACCGTAGCCCATTTCAACCTGGGGTTAGCTTACAAAAATCTAAACCGCATGGGAGAAGCCGCGGCCGCATTCGAAAAGACGGTCGAACTGGAACCGGGAAATCTGGATGCGCGGTACAGCCTGGGGAACGTCTACAATCACTTGGAGCGTTGGGAAGATGCAATTGCCCAGCTTAACATTGTCGTTCACCGGAGGCGCGCTGACGCAGAAGCACACGGCAACCTCGGATGGGCGTACTTCAACTATAAGAAAGGCCCGCCCTTCAAGCATCTGGTTATAGTCAATTTGCGGAAGGCTGTGAGGTTATTCGAAGCGAAAGATCAGCTTGGCTCCGCCGATGCCACGCGCAGGGTACTGGAGGAAGCCATGGCCCGGTTCGGCTTTCCGGAAGTCCACTGAACAACACCCTCCCGCCGCTCCCGCATAGCTTACGCCATAGATCAACGGGCCAAATCACGTTCTATAAAGGGACCCCGAGCCACAAGAACGATCTTTCATAAGCTCTTCAAATTCTTTTCTACGTCCCCCCTGTCCACCAAAGGCGGGACCTGTGCGAAGGGATCATGACCGCTCTTGACCATCTTCCAGTCCAACTTCTCTGACTCCTTCTCAACAATGAGAGAGTCAAATGGGAGTAGGACCAAGTCGAGGCCCAGCTTTTTAGAAACGATCACCCCGAGTTCTTCGGGGTGTTGGACCCAGCGTTCCTTGGTCGTTCGATCACATTTTTTGATAAACTGCTCAACCTTCAGAGCAGTTCCAACTCCATCGAACAACCTCCAGCACTGGGCTATTCTTACCGGCTTAAAACTTTGGGTATACCGTGCGCTTTGCTTTCCTTCTTTGTGCTGGTAGTAACGTATGGCAAGATTTTTTGTGTAGCCGGTATAAAATCGACCGTTGTCACATTCCAGCATATAAAGCCAGAGCCATTGTTTTACTTTCATAGCATTCTGGTTTTGTTTGAGCAGGTTATCGGGAAAGGCGGATCGGCCGAACTTACAAGGCAAATCTAACAGCGAATGTTCCACACCCTACACCATTATAGCACCTACAAAAAGGTCCCGTAACATTACGGCGTACCTGCGATCCACTCCTTTCGTGCCTCACCCTATGACCGATTTTGGCCTTTAAGTTCAGTCTCCTACGAACAAACCGTCGACGGTATAAAAAAATACTGGGGAGGACATGCTTTTTCTTTTTAAAAACAAGCTTAAATTCATTTAGAATCAGTTTCAGCAAGTTACTCATCGAGAGAAAGAATCATGCGCATAATCAAAATATTCCATCCGCTTGCCATGCTCTGCTTTTGCCATACTGTCGTGTTTCCCTGCCTTGCGAGTCCAACTTGGGCTGAGGAAGCCCTCAACCTGCTGGAAGATGGCAACCGAGCTTTTGTTCATGGAAAGTATCATGATGCAGAAATCTTGCTAGACAAGGCACTGAATATGGATCCCGATAATTACAAAGCCATTCGCATATTGGCTGATGTAAAAATCAAACTGGAAAAGTATAGCGAGGCGGAGCGCTTACTGGATCGTCTATTAAAAATGCCTACTTCCACGGGCCGGAACATACTGGTTTATATCGAAGGCAATCCGGAACCGCATGAAGCAGAACTGGTGGATGAAACCGTAATGATGCTTCCGGTAGATACTGGGGGCACAGAAAACAGCAAAGCTGAAAAATTTCTAAAAAAACCAGCGAATGATCCAATCCCGCACTATCGCCTGTTCTTCAAAAAATCAAAAAAAATGAAGCTGCTTCCGAAAGATAAAACCCGAATAAAATATTCTGGAATTCCTGCCGCAACACGGAAGCTAGTGATGGATTTGAAGACTCAGGTACAGAAAAAAATTATCGCTACTGGCCAGCACAAGCCAGAAGAGATAATGGTACCCATTCAAGGCGGATGTTTTCAAATGGGGAGCACGAGGGGAAAGTCAGACGAGCTCCCGGTGCACGAAGTCTGTATATCTTCTTTCAAACTGGGTAAATATGAGGTGCAACAAAAGAGTTATCAAGCCGCAATGGGAGTCAACCCTTCTGAGAATGCAGGCTCTGATCATCCGGTCGACAGTGTCAGTTGGCTGGACGCCCGGGATTATTGCAAAAAGCTGGGATTGCGACTGCCCAGTGAGGCCGAATGGGAATATGCGACTCGGGGGGCAACACAAACGGAATTTTACTGGGGTAACCGGGTGACTGGGAAGGAAGCAAATTTTTGCGACAAGACATGTGAACTGAATATTCGAGAACCACGCGTAACGGACGGGTTCAAGCATACCGCTCCGGTGGGATCATTCCCCCCCAACCCATTCGGCCTTTACGACATGTCCGGTAATGTGAGCGAATGGGTTCAGGATTGGTTGGACGTTGAAAAAAACTACTACCTGGTCAGCCCCAAAAAGGACCCGCCGGGACCTCGGCCGGAATTGGACACGTGTGCTGGTGTCTGCGCCGGAGCGGCGTCTATCACTCATAAAATATCCCGGGGAGGGTCCTGGAATCAGCGGGTCTCAGAAATGCGATCGGCCAATCGCCGCTATTCGCATTTTCAATTGCAGGCGGTCGGCAACGGGTTTCGTTGCGCCGGAGATTAATTCGTCTCGTCGAAAAATTTTCGGGATTGTTCTTCCGCACCTTTTTTTATGTCCCTAAAAATTTATCTTTAAGGATAACTCTATGGTTGAAGTGTTGATCGGATTGATCGTTGGCGGAATTCTTGTATGGCTTTTGATTAGAAAAGGTGATGCCGGGGCGGGGGATAAGAGTATCCTTCTACTCCAGGAGCAGCTAGGCAAGGTGGTCGACACCTTGGATAGAAAGCTGGGTGAATCCAATGAATCAATGCGAACTCAAATTGGTGAGTCCAACAAACTGATCAGAGATATCACCCATCAGATCACCAAGGTAAATGAGACCAATAAACAAGTCATCGACGTAACCGATCAGCTCAAGACCATTCAAAATATCCTGATGAACCCAAAGCAACGCGGTGTCCTCGGGGAGTTTTTCCTGGAATCGGTCCTAAATAATGTTCTACCCCCAGAGCATTATGCCTTGCAGTATAAGTTCGAGGACGGCGACATAGCAGACGCCGTTATATTTTTCGGGCGAGATGATGAGCAAACCATACTGCCTATCGACTCCAAGTTTCCTATGGAGAACTACAACCGGCTGGTCGAAGAAAAAATCAAAACCGAAAAGACTAGACTAGAAAAAGCATTCGCCCAAGATATAAAAAGTCGAATATTGGAGACATCCAAGTACGTCCGCCCCAAAGAAAAAACTCTCGGAT
>CAJWLY010000117.1 GCA_913043155.1 uncultured Nitrospinaceae bacterium
CTTCAACGTCTACCCGGTCGGTGGTGGTACGAACAACCGGGTACTTGACCGGACCGTCCCATGCAGCGTAGGTTAGGCTTTTCTGCTGCGGCTCACGCTGTGGGGACCGTGTCCAACGGATCGATCCGCCGTGCGGATGATGCGAATGGAACACTTCACCACCGCCGTGAATCAGACGGAACTTCGCCGGGTCGGCCAGATACGAACGCGGAATGGTCGTCGGGACGTCGGCAAAGGTGTAAGAGCTATAAGACAGTGATTCATCTTCGTAATGGAACATCTTGTCCTGCACCGCCAGGTTGTTGATCCCGAACGGCTCGGAGCGGTAGTTCATCGCGCGGGCGGAGGGACGATAGGCGTCCGTCAGCGGGTCGCGCTGGGGAATCATCTCACCGAAGCGGTTGAGCGGGCGGAACGATTCGTCACCCACTTCGTGGTAGAACAGGACGAACTCGCGGAAGTCCCTGGCGTTATCGTTGGCAATCATCATTTCCCAACCATTCTTCGCCGGCTTACCATCGAACGGGCTCAGGTACGTGGAGCCCAACGGCTCAACGATCATCGCGCCGATCAGACCGAGGGACTGCGGATCGCGTCCCGCATTGCTCTGAATCAAATGGCTCCCTTCCTGCTCGTCAACCGGGATGTGCCACTCGAAGTCCTGTGACCCACCGGCTTTAACAATGGCGCCAACAGATGCAGCCGAAGCCGGAAGCCCGGAAGAACTGATGATCATGGCCGAACCATTCACCTGGAACCCGGCATCTTCATCTTCGACCTGGTTGGTGAAATGAACGCGGAGACAATCGCCCTGGTTGGCGCGCAGAGTGAGAGGCTGAATAGCATCACCCTGAAGCCCGGTGGAGACCATGCCCGGATCCAGTTCATCTTCTCTGGACTTGGCATTCGCTTTTTCCTCCGCACGAACCTTGCTGATATCCTCATCGAGGACATACATGTAACCCGGGAAATAGTCGCCCCACTGATTCAACATGATCTCAACGTTGATCGCGGAAACGTTGTACTGCTTGAGTGGAGCGTTTGACGGACAATGCGAACCATTGGACACCGGAACTGCCGCCTCGGAAGGTCCAAGCAGGTAGCTCTGGCCCAGCTGATGCGCCGACCAGGAATCGTGGAATCCGCCACCCGAAGAAGCCGGGCTCGCGTGTTCCTTGATTTTATCCTGCAGGCGGTCCATCAGTTTCATGAACGTGTTGTTCATGCGGTCCTGGCGGCCGTCCATGCCGCCCATCACCTCTTCATAATTCACCTGATTTTCCAGCTTATCCAGCCACGACGGCCGCTCATGCCCCTTTCGATTATCCTCGGGACCTGAGGCCGCAAACGCCGGGCTCAAGCTGATGAGGCCTAGGGTGAGGATCAGGAACATAAAGATCCTTACACCCAAGCCACGCGTTGTGTTGGTCAATACGTTGCGTGTCATAAAGCCCTCCTAAATGAGTAAAAAAAACAACCTACCTATGATCTCGACTCAAACTATTCTTGGTGCGGGCCGGTAACACCCCGCCTTCCACTGGAACAACCACTCCCCTTACCGGCACTTTCCGATTCAAGTGGCAACCCTAGTGAAAGCTTTATAAGCTTTACCTTTCAATTAGTTAGCTAAATATTCCCCTGAAAAAGCGGGCAGACACCCCCCCGGCCTTCTTAGGTTGGACAAAGGTTAAAGATACAGAAACAGGGGTTTTATTCCCTTAAATTAAACTTTTTTCATTGCTGGAAAAGGCGTTAGAAATGAGGAGGAATTCTTGGTATCCCGGTGGGTGAATACCGTCCTTTTCTGGAGAGAGGTGTAGAGGACTGGGGGGGGCTTGATCGATAAAAAATTTACGGGGGCGGGGGATTATAACGACGGTCCATCCACAGGAAAAAGCGGGGCTTTGGAGCGGATCAGGTCCCGTTTCAGGTACACCTTGGCCCGGGCAATGCGCGACATGACCGTCCCTATGGGGATATCCAACCGCGTGGCGATTTCCTGGTAGGACAACCCCTCGAAATAGAATGACTGGATCGGTTGGCTAAGGCGTTCGTCCAGTTTATTCATGGCGGACAGGAGCGCGTGCCTGACCTCGTCACCTAAAAAATCTTTTTCGGGAGTGTTCACCTTACTGTGAAGAGTGTCGCAGACCGCGTCGAACTCGATTTCGATCCGGTTCTTACTCTTTTCGACGTCCTTGAGGAACAGGTTTCTCATGATGGCAAACAACCAGTACTTGCACCTTTCCCGGTCCTTCAACTGGTCGAAATTTTTCAACGCCTGAAAATAGGTTTCCTGAACCAAGTCCTCGGCACCCTGACGGTTGCCACATAAACGGAAGGCACTTCGAAAAATCACCGAAGCATGAGGAAGGAGATACTTATCAAACGTGTTTCGCTTCCCGTTGACAGTCAAATCTTCTGCAAATTTGACCAAAAACTCCATAATCTGACCACCCCCGTGTACCGTAATTTGTCCCTAAAGTATCCTACATCTAGCCAAACGTCATTTTCTAATCGGCAACTACATCTTCAGGAGCACACAACTCCCCCGACCGCACAGAAACATGGTGCAGAAACTATAAACAAATATATGCGGAATAATAAAGAAATTTTCGGATCTTTTAAAGGGGAATCTGTTGTTTTTCTGATTTTTTTGTATATTCTAAAGACCTTTTCATCATCCCCTGCATCTAAAGGCCGTGGTGAGTGTGCCAAGTAACTGAGGGGCGAAGCTGCTATGATCGTATCCAACGAGGAATTACGGGAAATCTCCATCAAAATAGAACGGGATGGGAGAGCGTTCTACCAGAGGCTTTCAGAGCATATAAGTGATCCTGTCGAGAAGGAGTTTCTCGAAGTCATGGCCAAGGAGGAGATCCAGCACGAAATCCAGTTTAAGAAAATGCTGGACGACAAGGGAGAACGGGCTTATGGCTGGGAAGGAAGTGATGCCCTTGGGGACATGATCCAGAACCGGTTTCAAACCGACATCTTCCCTCCCCTCGACGAAATTCTGGATCAGGCCGAAGAACTTCAAGGTATCGAAAAAGCCCTGGATTTTGCCTTGGAGGCGGAAAAAATCGCGGCTGAGTTCTACGGCCTCCTGCGTGAAGCATGCAACAACATCGAAGTCAAAACCCTGCTGGTCCTACTGGAAAAAGCCGAACACGAACATCTGGAACGGGTCCAACAGCTTAGAGAAAAATACCTCAAACAAGCATCCGGCAGCAGCTAACCCCCTCCCCTCAGAACTGCTCCCCGCTTCTCACTCCGAGAACCCGAAAAACCAACACCTGACATTAAGACAAAAAAAAGCGGTACCGAAACCGAAGTCCCGGTACCGCCTTTAGAACTGAACAAGCTTGGATTTACTTTGCGGCCAACGTGAAGTCAGCTTTTGCCGCTCCATCCCCAACCGTGATTTCCTGGCTCACTTCACCGACATAAGGCTGCCATGCGGTCACCTTGTACTTACCGGCCGGGATACCGTCGATCTTAAACGATCCATCGGCACCGGTGATGGCATAGTACGGGTTCCACACGATGCGGGCATCGGCTTCCATGTAGTTATGCTGATCGCACTGCAAAAAGAAATGCTTGTCTTTTTTCTGCTTGAACCGCTTAAAATTCTTGGTGACATCAGCCACGTCGCCCTTGCTCGGCAGAGGCTTGTTGAACAAGGTCTTCCGATTGGCGCCGGCCACGGAATATCCGTGCGGGTTGTGCAGGATATCCGGGTCATGGTTCGTGATGGTCACAACCCCACCCGTCTTACGCTCCGGCTTGGTTGGCTTGCGGACCGCGCCCATTTTCTGATCGACGTCACAATTCCTGAAATCGAACTTGAATTTGCCGCCATCGCCCCAGGGCTTGCCGGACTTGATGTTCTCGATAAAAACCACGGCGTCTTTCAATTTTCCGCCATTGGCCGTTACCTTGATGCGGTCACGCATATTGCCTTTGGCGTCAGGGTGCGTTGCACAGAACTCAGCATTTTTCCCCTTGCTCAGATCTTCCGCGATGGGCGGGGGAGCATTACCTTTCAGCGACACCACACCGCTGATGGAGCCACCGCCGGCAGCTGCTTCTTTGTAGCCTTTTTTAGCGGCAAAGCTCGTTCCCGCCAAGGCGACGGAAACAGTTAACGTCAGTACTGCTAGCCAAACTTTTTTCATTGCCCTTTTTCCTCCTATTAATGAACAAAAAAACAAGAAAGCACAGCCCACTGAATCCAACCCTACCGGTTGGATACAACCTCACCCTCAGGGCGCCATGCAAGACAAACACCTACATTAGGATGCAAGTGATAATGAAGAGTTCCCTAGGAAGGAACAGGAACACGCGAACACGCGTGAACACATCCTTCAATGACCCGAATTTTTCCTTATTATTCCGTTAGATTTTTCATCCGGTGCTCCCCATCTTCTAAAACGGATGCACCAGCTGGGTTCATATCAACCATAGGAGTCCTCCTATCCATCTATAGGAAATCTCCTAGAGGACAAATCGGCGGGTATTCTACCACACTTCCCCAAAAAAATGCAAAACAGGGGGACCCCGTTCAGGACCCCCCTGCCTCATTGCAATATAAAGTTGTCAAACGAACCGGTTTCTAGCGGTTCATCGACAACACGTCATCCCCCACCTTTGAAGCGGATTTCACGCCCTTTGGAGACGCGCCGCCAAGCGGCAGGATCGACCGGTCGCCCGAAGGCAGAACCTTGAAATAACCCCACTGACCTGCCTGCTGATACGGCGTACGCGCGTTCAGCCACAGGTAGGTTCCGGGGTTACTGTACGTACCACCGGCCCTGACAAAGGCCTGGATGTATTCGGCACCGCCGAACTCCTCAACATCGATCATGTCGGAGTTCTCCTGGTTCAGGTGGCGACGCCACTGGTGGCCGTCCACATTGAACATCTGGTTCTGCTCGTTATGAGCACCGAAGATGTTGATCATCACACGATCA
>CAJWLY010000118.1 GCA_913043155.1 uncultured Nitrospinaceae bacterium
TCCCAGTTATCGCTACATTTCTTCAGAATCTCATCAATTTCTTTCTTGTACCTAAAAACAGTCTGTACCAGCTCCTGCATGAACTCCTCCACTTTATCCTGCGATGAAACCCGTTCCAGGAACTGTTCCATTTGCTTATCATGGTCCCCCTCATTCAGTTCAGACTGGTAAAGGAATTTGAGTGCCTGTTCTCTAGATGAACGCCGTTTTCCCATAAGGTTGTGCCAAGTACTAAAGTTTTCTATAAAGCGTGGCCATCTCAACGGCAGCCAAGGCTGCATCCACGCCTTTGTTTCCTGACTTCCCGCCAGCCCGTTCGGCGGCTTGCGCTACATTATCTGTGGTGAGCACCCCAAACACGACGGGAATTCCAGCCTCCCGAGCAATCGCCGCCACTCCTCGTGCGGCCTCCCCTGCCACATAATCGAAATGAGGTGTTGCGCCGCGGATCACCGCCCCTAGACATACGACGGCATCGTACATTTTAGCGTCGCAAAGCTTTTTCGCCGCCATGGGAATTTCAAAGGCTCCGGGAACGCGAACAACCTCGATATCTTTTTCATCAGCCCCGTGCTGGTCCAGCGCCTCAAGAGCCCCGCTCAGTAAATGACTAGTTATAAAATCATTGAAACGGCTGACCACAATCCCGATTTTCAATCCGGAAGCATTCGGTTCCCCCTCGATATACCTGACCATTTCTCTAAGTCCACTCAGGAAATATTTTTAATCATGTGCCCCAGTTTTTTTTGTTTGGTACGTAGGTATTGGATATTGTCTTTTTTAGGGGAGACTTCGATGGAAACGCGCTCGACAATATGTAGCCCGTACCCATCCAGCCCAATAATTTTACGAGGATTATTCGTCAGCAAGCGGATTTTTCCTAAACCCAGCGTTTTCAGAATTTGCGCACCGATACCATAATCTCTGAGGTCGGGCTTGAAGCCCAACGACTCATTGGCTTCAACAGTATCCTGTCCTTCATCCTGCAAAGCATAGGCCTTCAGCTTGTTGATGATGCCAATTCCACGGCCTTCTTGGAACAGATACAATAAAACACCCGCCCCCTCTTCGCCGATCATTTCCATGGATTTCTTCAGCTGTTCTCCGCAGTCGCAACGAAAAGATCTGAATACGTCCCCAGTCAGGCACTGGGAGTGCACTCTCACCAGCGTGGGTGTCTCCGGATCAATTTTTCCCTTAACCAGCGCGATATGGGTTTGATCGATCAAAACATTACGAAATGAAACCGCATTGAACTCACCAAATTCGGTAGGCATTTTAGTAGTAACCACTTCTTCAACTAGGGTCTCCCGTTGCAAACGATATTCGGCAAGGTCCTTGGTGGTAATCATTTTTAGACCATGTTCACGCGCAAACTCTGTGAGGCTGGGCAGGCGGGCCATGGTTCCATCATCATCCATGATCTCGCAGATCACGCCCGAAGGATTCAATCCGGCCAGACGTGCCATGTCCACCGACGCTTCGGTTTGCCCCATACGAACCAGGACCCCTCCATTGCGGGCGCGCAGGGGGAAAATATGTCCTGGTTTAACGAGGTCGCCGGGCTTCGTTTCGGGATCGATCGCTACTCGAATCGTCCGAGCTCGGTCAGCGGCGGAGATCCCCGTGGTCACTCCGCTTCGGGCGTCTATGGAAATCGTAAATGGGGTTTCGAAAGGAGACTGATTGTCCTCGACCATCATTGATAACCCCAACTCTCGGGTCCGTTCCTCAGTCAACGCCACGCAGACCAGACCACGACCGAATCGGGCCATGAAGTTGATCGCGTCGGACGTCACCTTTTCCGAGGCGATCATCAAATCCCCTTCGTTCTCCCGGTCCTCGTCATCAACTATGACGATCATTTTCCCCCGGCGAACATCTTCCAACGTCTCTTCAATGGAACTGAAAACATTTTTTAACTCTTCCCGCGATTCCTTCATTTTAAAAATCTCTCCCGAACATCCCGCTATTCGTCCTCATTGGAACTCTATCTTCTCCCTAAGGATACTATCTGTCCGCTCACTTTAAAAAACCCTGACGGCGAAGTATATCCAAGGATGCACCTTTTCCCTCGCCATCAAACTGAAATATTTTTTCACAAGCTTTGAAAATATATTTCCCGATCATATCACATTCGATATTGACGGTATCTCCAATTTTTCTGGAATTCAAATTCGTGTGACTGAATGTAAACGGAATAATGGATACGGTAAATCCGTTGTCCACACAGTCAAACGCTGTAAGACTAACCCCATCCACCGCCACCGAGCCTTTTTCGATGATATAGGGAACGTAGTCGGGCGGATGCTCAAACCGAAAAAGGATTTCCCCACTCTTGTGCTCGATCGAGGTAGTTTTCCCGACACAGTCCACATGACCGCTGACAAAATGGCCGCTGATTTTATCAGAAGGCGTGAGAGATCGCTCAAGGTTCACCCCGGCCTTCTCTTCAATATCCTTAAAACTGGTTCGTTTCAGCGTTTCGGTGCTTAAATCAACAGTAAAAGTTTTGTCGGTACTCTCGCGCACAGTAAGGCACACACCATTAACGGCGATACTTTCACCAAGTTTAAATCCTTCAAACGCAGATCCACCCTGTACCATTAACTCAGCGCCTTCGTTTTGCCGGTCGATACGCTCCACCGTCCCCAAATCACTGATGATACCGCTGAACATTTTTAAATCTCCGGGTCGTTAAATCATTTCCGATTCGAAAAAGGGGCTGATGGCTATGCTAAAACTTACCCTCGATGACCAAGTCATTCCCGAGTTGAAAAACTGTCAGGTCTCGAATGGATAACGCATCTTTCAACTGTTTAACGCCGCATCCACCCACCACGCTGGGAGCACCGTTGCCACCTATGATTTTAGGTGCCAGAAAGTAAATCAGCTTATCCACTAGTTTTTCTTCTAACACGCATGCGTTGATTTCCGAACCACCCTCAATCAAAATGGAAACGATCCCCATCTCCCCTAGCTTATCCATTAACTGCCCGAGGTCGACCCGGCCTTTTTTCTGTTTCAATATGAGGACCTCCACTCCCATGCGCCGCAGTTTATTTTCTCGCATGGGGGAAAAATCTTTTCCCACTGCATAGATAACCCGTTCCCGGCCAGCGTTTCGGAATACATTGGCCGACAAAGACACGCCGCTCTTCCCCCCCACAATAACACGAACCGGATTGCGACCACGTTCTTTTCTCAAACGCACTGTCAATCGAGGATTATCTACACGCACGGTTCCTGCACCAACTAGTACTGCGTCGACATTATTTCTCAATCGATGCACATACTCCCTGGCTTCTGAACCAGTGATCCACCGGGAATCACCTGTCCTCGTGGCAGTTTTTCCATCAAGAGACAACGCGCTCTTGAGAATCACGAAAGGCCTCCGCACGCGAATATATTTCACAAAGGCTTCGTTCAACTGCTCGCTATCTTTTCGCAAAACCCCAGTGGCCACCTCAATGCCATTCCGTTTCAGGCTCCGGATGCCTTTCCCGCCAACGAGCGAATTCGGATCGCGCATGCTGACCACCACCTTCTGAATCCCCGCAGCAATAATGGCCTCAGTGCAAGGTGGAGTACGCCCGTCATGACAACAGGGTTCCAGGTTGACATAGAGATCAGCCCCACGCGCCCGGGCGCCTGCCTTTCGTAGGGCGACAATTTCGGCGTGAGCCAAGCCGGCGCGCTTATGATATCCTTCCCCAACCACTTTCCCGGATTTCACAATCACCGCTCCCACCATAGGGTTTGGGCTGGTTCGGCCTTTAGCTTTTTCGGCCAAGTCAAGCGCGCGTTGCATGTAATGTTCCTGTGATTTACGATTCAAAAATAACCTCCAGATTGCGCTTCGAGGGCGGCGATCTTTTTAGTCCTTCGGTGTACTTATCGTACGTCAAAGCTCATTCGCACCAGTTCTCATTCAATCATCATCTTCTTCTACTTCCACCTCAGTGTGGGGAATGGAAACACAACGAAATCCTATCCCCGGATAACGTTCATCCGGGTCGAATGTATTGCGGAACGAACATTTGGCGTGCACAAGATAATTCAACCAAGAACCGCCCCGCACCACTCGCTGGGTGGTGTGTTTCGAGACATTGAGTTGAACACACCATTCCCATACGTTCCCCCCCATGTCGAAGCACCCGAAAGGGGACAGTCCCTTCTCGAACTCTGTGACCGGAGTAGTCCGGGCAACCATGAAGTCGCAAGTATTGGCATACTCATTCTGGTAGCCCATCGCCTCTCCCCAGGGATAGTCCCGACCATCAGTGCCACGCGCGGCTTTCTCCCATTCCTTTTCTGTGGGAAGCCTCCGTCCGAACCAAATCGAAAAAATCGTGGCCTCATAAAAGTTAATCCCAACCACAGGATGATCGTCCTGCCAGGAATATTTTGGGAACCGTAACTTATGATGAGGATCGTATTGCTGATACAACATATTGGTTACTGGAAATTTCATAATCGAAAATTCCCTCATCATAATTCTATCTTCTTCATCCTTTTCATCTTGATAAATAAATTTCCCCTCTGGAACCGTAACCATTTCCCCCCAACGCCCAACGGCGTGCTGGTCGGTTTTTTCAGGATTGGTGGACTCACTCAAAAATTCTTTGAGTTCTCCAATCGTTTTCAGGGAATCGAATTCTTGATGGTCGACGAGATTGGTCCAATCGATTCCATACAGGGCCAAGAGCAACTCGAACACCGAATACAGGATTCTTCCATCTCGGTTTTCCCTACGCAGCAAACGTACAAGCAGACGGCGTAACTGCGGCTCATCGTTCGCCGTCAGGACATCCTCGACCTTAATCAGGCGGCACCGGGCGAACTGAGGAAAAGCCTCTCGGCACTGGTACTTGAGCAACTGTGCAATGAGAAGTCGCCTCTTCTCCGACAAATCCAGCGCCTCCCGAATGGAGTTCCCAGCTAGAAACAGGGCACCCTGTTCCATAAAAA
>CAJWLY010000119.1 GCA_913043155.1 uncultured Nitrospinaceae bacterium
AAAAAAAATTAGGAAATGGGTGGAAGGCCCAGCTGAACTTAGGGTTTTCCAAATCTCACAGCCGGACGATACTTGATTATCGAAAACATCATGGCCCCTTACAAGTACAGAAACCGTTTTATCCAGAGTCCAACGGGGTTAATCATACCTATATACTGCATCCACCTGGTGGGGTGGTGGGAGGAGACCATTTAAGCATTCATGTGGATGTTTCTTCTAATGCTCATGCGCTGATTACGACTCCAGCCGCAGGAAAATTTTATAGAAGCGCCGGGCCAATAGCTCGACAGGAACAAAATATTAAAGTTGCGTCAAAGGGAACCTTGGAGTGGTTTCCATCTGAAAATATTATTTTCTCAGGTGCGCAGATTCAGATTAAAACAAGGGTTGAGTTAGCTTGCGATAGTGATTTTATAGCATGGGAAATTTTCTGTTTAGGGCAACCGGCTTCCGGAAAACACTTTGATCGGGGAGAACTCGACCAGCGGTTTGAAATTTGGCGTGATGGTAGCCCTTTGAGAATTGAACGCCTAAAGATAAAAGGAGGCGGCCCAGCTCTAGGAGCTAAATGGGGGTTGCTGGGTTTTCCCGTTGTTGGAAGTATGGTTTGCGTTACCGACCAAAAGGACTTGCTGGGTTCCCTTAGAGAATGCTCGGGCGCCCCCGTTCAGGGAGACCTGTTCTCTGTTACTTATACAGATGGGGTTATCCTTTGTCGCTATTTAGGGAATAGCACAGAACGAGCCAAGCATTACTTCATAAGGTTATGGAAAAAATTGCGTCCTTTTGTTATGAATTGCGAAGCGGTAGAGCCAAGAATTTGGAAAACTTAAACAAAAGGGATGATTGCGATCTTTAAATTTTTGACAGAGGGTGGGCGCCTGACGGGAGGAGAAAATGGAACTTTCACCGAGAGAAAAAGATAAGTTGATGATCTTCACGGCGGGTTTGTTGGCCGAGAGAAGATTGGCTCGTGGATTAAAGCTGAATTATCCGGAAGCTGTAGCCTATATATCCGCCGCTATACTGGAGGGTGCTCGTGATGGAAAAAGTGTGGCTGATCTGATGAGTTATGGGGCTACCTTATTGAAGCGTGAGGAGGTTATGGAAGGTATTCCGGAAATGGTTCATGAGGTTCAGGTGGAAGCGACTTTTCCCGATGGGACCAAGTTGGTCACAGTGCATACCCCTATTTCATAAACAGGAGAATTGAAATGATTCCGGGAGAAATTGAAGTTAAGGAAGGGAATATTACCCTCAACAAAAACGGGAAAACTATTGAAGTCACCGTTTCCAATTCGGGTGACAGGCCGGTTCAGGTGGGTTCGCATTATCATTTTTTTGAGACCAACGAAGCGCTGCAGTTCGAGCGGGGAAAAACCCGAGGTTTTCGTCTGAATATTCCAGCGGGTACGGCGGTACGATTTGAGCCGGGGCAAAGTCGCGATGTTGAATTGGTTGCCTATTCAGGTTCGAGACATGTTTATGGGTTCAACGGTAAAATCATGGGTCAATTGGGGAACGAATAATGAGTGAAATCAATAGACGCGCTTATGCAGATATGTTTGGTCCAACGACCGGTGACCGAGTACGCCTAGGTGATACAGAGTTATGGATTGAAGTGGAACAGGATAAGACTTCCTATGGCGAGGAAGTCAAGTTCGGCGGCGGCAAGGTCATTCGGGACGGAATGGGACAGAGCCAAAGAACTTCAAAGGATTCGATGGATGTTGTGATTACGAATGCCTTGATCCTCGATCACTGGGGCATCGTCAAGGCTGACATTGGAATCAAGTCCGGCAGGATTGCGGGTATTGGTAAAGCCGGTAATCCTGACATTCAATCGAATGTTGGTATCATTATCGGCCCGGCGACAGAAATAATCGCCGGGGAAGGATTGATTGCTACAGCGGGTGCCCTCGATGCTCATATTCATTTCATTTGTCCTCAGCAGGCAGAAGACGCGCTGATGTCTGGAATCACGACCATGCTTGGTGGGGGTACCGGGCCGGCGGCGGGAACAAATGCGACAACCTGCACACCAGGACCGTGGAATATTCAGCGCATGTATCAGGCCGTAGAAGAACTGCCGATGAATTTTGGTTTTTTAGGAAAAGGAAATGCCAGCCTCCCCGCAGCTCTTGAAGAGCAAGTTCTTGCGGGTGCTATGGGCCTGAAACTGCATGAAGATTGGGGAACGACTCCTGCGGCGATCGATAATTGCTTGACGGTAGCCGATAAATTTGATGTGCAGGTTGCCATTCATACGGATACCTTGAATGAGTCCGGTTTTGTTGAAAATACATTAGCGGCCTTTAAGGGGCGGGCCATTCATACTTACCATACGGAAGGTGCAGGTGGAGGGCATGCGCCAGATATCATCAAGGCCTGTGGGGAGGTCAATGTATTACCGTCATCTACAAATCCTACCCGTCCCTATACGGTGAATACCATTGATGAGCATTTGGACATGCTCATGGTGTGTCACCACCTGGACTCTAAAATTCCAGAGGATGTCGCGTTTGCCGAGTCGCGCATTCGGCGAGAAACTATTGCCGCGGAAGATATTCTTCATGATCTGGGGGCCTTTAGCATGATCGCTTCTGATTCTCAGGCTATGGGGCGTATTGGAGAGGTGATCTGTCGAACTTGGCAGACTGCTCATAAAATGAAAGTTCAGCGCGGGTCGTTAAATCCTGACCCCTCGCGTCATGATAATTTTCGGGCTAAGCGTTATGTGGCCAAATATACAATCAATCCTGCCATAACCCATGGCATCAACCATGAGGTGGGTTCAATCGAAACGGGAAAGTTGGCCGATATTGTTCTGTGGAAACCCGCATTTTTTGGGGCAAAGCCTGCCCTGATTGTTAAGGGAGGTATGATTGTGGCTGCTCCCATGGGAGATCCCAATGCATCGATTCCAACTCCGCAACCGGTTCATTATCGCCCGATGTTTGGAGCTTTGGGAGGAGCACGAAGCGAAACCTGTGTGAGCTTTGTCTCCAAAGCTGCCTCTGAAACCGGAATGCGAGAAAACCTGCGGCTGAATAAACGATTGGTTCCGGTAAGAGATACGCGCAGTGTCACAAAGAAGAGTCTCATCCATAATGAATATCTTCCCAAAATAGAAGTGGACTCCGAGACTTATGAAGTTCGCGCTGATGGTGAGCTCCTGACATGCGAGCCAGCAAACGAGTTGCCCTTGGCGCAGCGATATTTCCTTTTTTAGATGAGCCCCAAAACAATGCTGCAGATCACGGAGAAAATAGATGCTTCTGCTACCCCCTCCGCAAGCCTGACCCTGCCATTTGAAAAAAGGCAGAAGAGCCGCTTGCGCGTTTTGTTGGATGACAATCAGGAAGTCGCCCTGATGCTGGAACGTGGGACCCTGTTACGGCATGGCGATTTATTGCGGGCAGATAATGGATTGGTGGTAGAAGTGCGTGCCGCGGAGGAAGAGGTCGCGGTTGTTTCCACAGAAGACCCCTGGCTTTTTGCCCGTGCATGTTATCACCTGGGGAATCGTCATGTGCCTCTGCAAATTGGAGACGGTTGGTTACGTTTCCAGCGGGACCATGTACTGGAGGAAATGGTGCGAACGCTTGGGCTTGCCGTTCGGCATGAATCGGCTCCGTTTGAACCCGAAGGGGGGGCTTATGGAGGACATCGCGGTCACGAGCATGGCCACAGCCATGAGCTTTGATGACCATGGATTTTAGGGAACAGAAAGAAATTTTACGTTTGTTGCAATTGTGCAGTCCCGCTCTTCCTACGGGCGCATTTGCCTATTCACAGGGACTGGAGTTCGCGGTGTCGGCAGGCTGGGTTAACGATGAGCGAAGTGCGTCAGACTGGATTCAGGGATTATTGAAGAATTCCCTCGCTAATTTAGATGTGCCTGTCCTTTTCCGTTTGCACCAGGCGTGGTCCACCAATGACATAAAAAATGTTCATTACTGGAATGACTTTCTGTATGCCAGTCGTGATTCGGCAGAGTTTCAGGCCGAGGAGAGGCAACTGGCCCAAGCGCTGGCTCGTTTGTTAATCGATTTGGGAATTTTAGAGGCTGTGGAGTGGAGAGAGAAACCCAAGTCGTGCTTTCTGTCTATGTTCGCCCTGGGGGCGATGCATTGGAAAATTTCTGTTCTTAATGCGTCTTTGGGGTACCTGTGGATGTGGGCTGAAAATCAGGTGCTGGCCGCCATCAAGCTCGTTCCTTTGGGTCAAACCAGCGGCCAGAGAATCTTGTCTTCAATAACAGACATTATTCCGAACATCGTTTCACAAGGTTCATCCATGAACGATGAGGACATTGGTTTTTCGGCAACAGGCCAAAGCATGTCGAGCGCTCTTCACGAAACCCAGTACACGAGGTTATTCCGATCGTAAGAATAGTGGATAAACAGGTATTGCGCATTGGGGTCGGCGGGCCGGTCGGGTCTGGGAAGACTGCCCTGGTCAATGCTTTATGCAAGCAGATGAAGAGCCGGTATCAAATCGCGGTTGTGACCAATGACATCTATACGAAAGAGGACGCCCAATTTTTGATCCGGAATGGCGCTCTGGAAGAAGCCCGCATTAAGGGAGTGGAAACAGGAGGGTGCCCTCATACGGCGATCCGTGAAGATGCCTCCGCCAATTTATCAGCGATTGACGAACTCTGTCGACGTTTTCAAAATCTGGATATGGTTATTGTAGAAAGTGGGGGGGATAACCTTGCCGCCACCTTCAGCCCGGAACTGTCCGACCTTACGATCTATGTCATTGATGTGGCTGCGGGCGATAAAATCCCTCGAAAGGGGGGTCCCGGGATCACCAAGTCTGATTTACTGGTTATCAATAAAACCGACTTGGCTCCCCATGTGGGGGCTTCC
>CAJWLY010000120.1 GCA_913043155.1 uncultured Nitrospinaceae bacterium
CAAGTACCGCGCCCACTTTCATATCGCCGGTGATTCGTTCAATCCGGTCTTCCCCTGGTACCTTGGGTGCAATCAAAACGAAAAAGAGGTTATAGAACATGCACACCAGACCCAGCCCGGCAACAACGGCAGACACGACAAATATCCAGTGTGATGCTCCTTCACGCCACCCCCCACCAGTCGCGTGTGCCGTCACCATCCCAACCAACCCAATGTTCTGGAGGTAAAAATGGTATCCTACTCCCTCAGGCCAAGGAACGGTGCGGGCGCTAAACCGGGGAAGAACATGATAAGCCACACCTGCAATCATCATCGTCATAAATCCCAGCAGGTTAATGTGGATGTGGACAAACCGCATACGCGCACCCAGAGAAGGTTCAATGCTGATAGCGACGCCCAGCACTACGCCAATCAAAAGATAAATTAGTCCTGCCCGAATAAACCTTTTCGGATAAACTTCCATAGCTCGACTTTCTCAAAAAAAACTGTTTTTACTTCAGATATGGATAGTTAGAAGTACTGATTTATTCTCCTAAATACCATCCAAGCTATTCTGATTTTTTTATAAGATAAAAGTTCAGCGGAAAATGAAATGGAACTTAGAAAAACCAATCTACCACAATTGCTCCATCTCACCTTCTCAATCATCTTCACAAACTTTGCGTCCCTGCAGTCAAAAAATCCTAAACCTCAAGAGACCCCTCACTGTTCGTAAATCCTACCCCGCCATTCGGTCTGCCCCAGGAAAATGACCTGCACCATGGAGTTGATCATGATCGCTGACATCACCAGCACACCCAGCGGAAAAAGAAACACGGACCGCTTATCCAAGTCCAACTGGTGACACAACACCATCCCGGCGACCAAAGTCATCATCAACCCGACTATAGAAACTCCAGTCCATATCCATCCGGTTCCTTCAAGGAAGTTGCTAATCACAACCAGATAGGGCGTCAACACAAAACAAAGCATCATAAAAATATAGTAGCAGGTTTTCAAAATTGATCCTTTGAGAGCCAGAAAGATATTCTTTCGCCAACCAACCCAGATTTCTTTCAGTGAATAATACATACGAATGGAAAAAAGACTTTTCCCATCGGCCGCCAGCATAGTGAGTCCACTCCTCTTCGCGTTTCTTGCAAGCATGACGTCTTCGACCACCTCGGCGCGTACGCTAAAGTGCCCACCAATGCGCTGGTAGGATTCTTTTTTGAATAGAAGAAAAGCACCGAATCCAACAGCGCTTCCATACCTTGCACTGTTGACTTTTCTGAACCGCGTGAGCGCAGCGATAAAACCGAAAATAACCGGTTGAACCGCACGTTCCCAGAAAGATCCGAATTTTGCCGCGGGCATGAGTGTCAATAGATCAAGATCCTTCTCCATCATGACGCGCATGGCCGACCTCAATGCGTGGGGCTGATATACCGGATCGGCATCGGTGAATAACAGGTACTCACCGCGCGCCTTCTTGTGGGCCTGATACAGTGCGTAAGGTTTTCCCAACCACTCCGCCGCCAAGCGCTCTCCGGAAACAAACACCAAGTTAGGGTATTGCTCCTTCATAGAGCAAACGAGTTCCGTCGTTCCGTCAGTTGAGTTATCGTCTACCACGATCACTTCGTATTCCGGGTAATCTTGATTCAACAGCGATTCAAGGCAGGCTCGAACACCTCTCTCCTCGTTCCGCGCCGGCACGCAAACAGAAATGAAAGGGTACGAGGGCAACTCACCAAAATCCGACTCCACTCGAACCAGATAAATCATATTGAAAGAAAGGTAAATGACAACGAAAACAATCAGAAAAAACTGGGCGGATGTAATGAGAGCCATGGGAATATCTGGTGGTCACAAGCGGGCAAAAAGATGCTTACTCACTACTCAATATGGAAAAATGATAGTTCAGGGCACGAAGCCCGTTAAAAAATCGTCCGAAGCCTCACGGCAAAATTAAAGCCGGTGAAGAACTGAAAAAAACATGGGAACACAAGTTTGTGATATGATTGAATCTCCAAGTGAACAAGACTTCCCTATTTCATTTGCAAGATGCTCAGCACCCGCCCCCTGCCTTCAAAAAGAAAACACATCTTCCTGTTTTGCCTTGTTCTGATACTGACTGGCGGATTCCTTCCACCTGAAACGGCACAAGCCCTTTGCATCAAGGATAAGAAAGCCAACCTTCGTGAAGGCCCGGGAACACACCATAAGAAACTCTGGGAAGTCCCTAAGTACATGCCTTTTAAGAAAATCGGAAAGAAGGGGGACTGGCTCCGGGTTCAGGACTTGGACGGAGACAAATGGTGGGTTTACAGAAAGCTCACCACCACCAAATACAAGTGCGCCGTCATCAAAGACTGGGCCCACCTACGCGAAGGGCCGGGCACCAACTTCCCAAAGGTTCGCTGGAGCCCTACGGGGAAACCACCTTTTCGTATGCCCAAATATTTCCCCATGAAAGTCCTTAAAACAAAAAACTCCTGGGTCCACGTGGAAGCCGACGATGGTGACCGGGCTTGGATCTATCTTCCCCTGGTCTGGATCCAGTAAAGCCCCCTACATTTATATTAACTGATGGTCGCTCAATATTGGTATCAGCTAAGCGCAGACTCCAAACTGCCCTCGCCCAGATATAATTGCTCAGGTTCACCATCTGGCAGGATCATGCTTCTTGAGGTTTGCATACACCGCGTTTTGGAAGGCTGATTTTGAATTTGGTCCCCTCACCCAGTTTGCTTTCGACGTCGATGGCCCCTTTGTGCGCCTCGACGATGAACTTGCAGATACTAAGTCCGAGGCCGCTTCCCCCTTCCTGACGCGAACGCGCCTTGTCGACGCGGTAAAACCGGTTGAAGATAAGCGGCAGGTCTGCCTCGGAAATGCCGATACCACTGTCCTGGACAGTCATGAACACATGATCCCCCTGCTCCTGCACTGAGACCTTTACCTCCCCTCCCGGCTGGGTGTACTTGATCCCGTTTTGAACAATGTTCCAGATCATCTGCCGTAGGCGGACGGGATCTCCGTAAATTTGTGCCGGTTCAAGATAGGCGATAACGATTCTGATGTCCTTCTCCGAAGCGATCATTTCGGAGTGTTTACACACCTCCTCTACAATGAGGCCAAGCTCTAAAGGTTTACACTCAAGCACAATCTGGTTTTCATCGGACTTGGAAAGCAGGAACAGGTCCTCAAGTACCTTCGACATATACTGAATTTCCTCAAGATTGCTTGATATGACATCTTGATACTCCTCCGGATTTCTTTCTTTGCTAAGAATAAGCTCGCTTTGACCCTTCAACACAGTCAGCGGAGTGCGTAGTTCGTGCGAAGCATCACTACTGAACTGCCGCATCTGTGCGAACGAGCTTTCCAACCGGTCCATCATCGTATTGAACGTAAGTGCCAGTTGACCGATCTCGTCCTTAGCTCTCGGCACGGGAATGCGTTTGCTGAGGTCTGCACCGGAACCTATTTCCCCTGCAGTCTGGGTGATCCTAGACACAGGCTTAAGCGAACGCCGGGCCAAGAAGCGGCCGACCAACGTCGTTAACACAAGAATAGTGGGAACCGCCGTCAATAGAACATTTCGCAGGGTTTTCAGCGTATCCATCACCGCCTTCAATGACGTCCCTACCTGAACTAGATTGATAAGTTTTCCATTGCGCAGTATCGGCATGGTGACCACACGAATGGGATAATCATTAGAAAGAGGGAACGTTTCGTAAGAGATATCTCCTTCCAAAGCACGCGTGTAGGCGATCTGCGTAAGCGGGAACTGTGAGGGATCGATATTTTTTGAAAGGGATCCAATGTTTCCCGATCCGTCATAGATCCGATAAAACTTATTCAGGTTTCCATACCCCATAAACTGCTCGAAAAACATATCCAGCCCGGGGAACGGGGTTTGATTGAACTTGATGCGGGTCGACTGGGCCACGACCCGAGCTGAAATAGTGAGGGAATTATCGACACTTTCGTACAGACGCTTGGAAAGAAAATAGAAGAGGAGAACACTGAATAGAACTAGAATAATTGCAAGAAGGAGAACGTACCAAGCGGTGAGTTTAGAGCGAATCGAGTTGAGCGGCATCTCATGCTTTCATGATATAACCTACGCCCCGCAAGGTATGCAGCAGTTTTTTCGAGTGGCCCTTGTCGACCTTCTTTCGGAGGTGGTTGACGTAGACATCAATGACATTCGTAAATGTATCAAAATTATAGTCCCACACATGCTCGGCAATCATGGTCCGGGTCAGCACCTTGCCCTGGTTGCGCATAAAATACTCGAGGAGGCTATATTCTTTGCCGGTAAGTTCAACCTCCCCACCTCCCCGGTTGACTTTATGACTGACCAAGTTGAGGGAGAGATCGGCGATTTGAAGTTCAGTCTTGACCTCGGCTTTGCCGCGCCGCAAAAGAACACGTACTCTCGCTAGCAACTCTGAAAACGCGAACGGCTTGGTGAGGTAGTCGTCTGCCCCCCTGTTGAGTCCGGTGACCCTATCCTCAACAGTATCCTTCGCTGTCAGCAGGAGGATCGGAACATCTTTCTTTCCTCCCCGCAGTTCGGAAAGCACTTCGAGCCCATCCATCTTGGGCAGCATAAGGTCAAGGATGACCAGATCGTAATAACCTTCTTTCGCCAAGTGCAGTCCTTCTTCTCCATCATGGGCAACATCGACGGCATACGTCTCTTCCTCCAAGCCCTTCTTGATGAACCCGGCGACCTTTTTTTCATCTTCTACAATCAAAATGCGCATTCATGCGTCCCATTTTTTCTGCTTTTTGTGGAGCTCGATTTCCTCGTTGAACATTTCTAAATGTTTTTCGCAGTCCTTAAGGATAGCCGAATACATAGCGCGGCAACTTTCATC
>CAJWLY010000121.1 GCA_913043155.1 uncultured Nitrospinaceae bacterium
GCATCGTCCCCCCGAATGATCAACGCCTGTCGAAACGACTGGTTCAAACGCTGCCCGAATATTTTTGTGCGCGCGAAAGTTTTTACGTCTCTAAAATTCGACTGTCGGGTTTCTAAATGCTGGAATAGGGAAAACAGCGGTGGAATTTTTGGTTCCGGTCGCGGTAAAACAGGAGCGGTCACGGTCTGGCAGGACAGGACAAATAAAATCAGAGCCGGCAGAACCCCTGCCCCAGGCATACGGGAAAATAGCACACGCATCGGATAGGTTTTCGTCGGGAGGTCTGGGTCAGTTGCGGTTCAGGAAGCCTTGCACTTTGTGGATCTTTTTTTTAAGATCCTTTGGGTCAGGTATTTCCCCTTTCGCACCTTCCATTTTTTCCAAGGTCAGAGAAAGAGCGTTCCGCCAAGCCCTGTTAGCCTTGGAATAACTCTTCAAAGAAAAATAGATATCGCCCAAATGGCTGTAAAGTACCGGATCGGGAGGGGTGTATACCATGGCTTTTTTCAGTTCTTCGAGAGCTCTTTCAGATTCTCCTCTTTTGTAATAAATCCAGCCCAAGCTATCGTAGAAATAACCATTTTTTGGTTGAACGGAGAGCGCTTTCTGTAAGTGATTAAGCGCTTCATCCAAGGATTTCCCTTGGGTAGCGTACATGTAGCCTAGAAAATTGTGCGCGTTGGAATGCGTGGGATTAAGCTCGATGGTGCGCTTCATATTCTGAACAGCATTCTCGTACTGCCCCGCCCGCTCAAGAAGAGCACCCAACTCAAAATAATAGGAGTCTTTATTTTTGTTAAGAGCAATGGCCTGTTGCATCCTTGCGATGGCGGAGTCAAGCTGGTCGACCGAAATGTGAGCCAGAGCGAGCGAATGATAGAGGGTATCGTTTTGGGGTGCGGTTACAATCGCGTTCTGGAGCAAACGGATAGTCTCTCTAGGCTGATTATCCAAACTGTATAACCGGGCCGCATAGATCATCAGTCGTATGGACTGAGGGTTCATTTTTCTAAGAACTTCCAATTCGTCGATGGCTCTATCCACACGCCCGAGCATTTCATAGACACGCGAAAGAATCATGAGAATCTCTTTGGTCTGATCCCGGGATCGTACTAATTGAAATTCATCGAGGGATTTCAGATGAAGACCCTGTTCGTAATAAATGGTGCCGATCTTCATGTGAACTTGAGGCGGGCCCAGCATTTTCTCGGCGGCGGAACGGTATTCAGCCGCATTGACATCCACCGGCATTACAGAAGTCGATAGGGCAGCCAGCCTCTCACGAATCTTCTTGTTAAACGGGTCAAGTTTTAGAAGAACCCTGTACTCCTTGGCGGCTTCCTCAACATTGCCCAGCTTCTCCCAAACCCAAGCCAAGTACTCCCGGGACTGTTGAAGGTTAGGACGCAACTCGAGAGCCTGCTCCAGGTGGCCTTTGGCTTCCCGCAGTCTGCCATAAAGAATGTTGGTTCTCGCCAAGTAGTGGTGCCCCAGTGGATTTGCGGGTTCGACCTGTGTCATTTTTTTATATATATCTAGGGCCAAATCGATCTGGTTGAGATGTTCGTGAACCGTCCCCTGAAGAAGATAGGCCCGGGATAAAGTTGGATCGGCTTGACTCACGCGTTGATAATGAGTGAGCGCACGCTCATATTCTTTACGCCCCACTAGGATATCGGCCATCATCATGTTGAGTTCAGTGTCATCTGGAAAATGGTGCAGAGATCTCTCTAGGGACCGATAGGCTTCGTCAATTTTCCCGGCCCGGAGCAGGTTCATCGTCAGTTGGCGATGAAGCGATGAATTGGTGATGTCAAATTCGACCGCCTCGCTAAAATGCCTAGCCGCTTCCTCAAACTGGTGCAAGCGGACTTCTTTCAGTGCCATCAAATAATGATAATAGGCACGCGGATCGCGGACGGCCCCTCCATCTTGTTTGTGGGTCAGCTTATCCACAGCTTTCACCGCATAGGAACGGGATAAATCAATGTCTCTCGACATTGAATCGGTCGGCAACGTCGAACAGTTGGAAACAAAGAGCAACATCACAGCAAGCGGCATAGTTGAGAATTTTGTGGCAATTCTGTCAAGAATGTCCTGAAGATTTTCATCCCTGACCATGGTTTTATTTCCTTGTGACTTCATTTGTCTCTGGGAAACGAGTCCTTTCCGCTCCGGAGCGGCTTCTCCGGCGGGATAGCCGACAGGACCTTCTTCAAAAATGATACAGTCAATCAGTTGGACACCCGCGCGCCGGTTGACCGAGGCAATAATTTTTTCCCGAATAGATTGCAGTGCCGGAAACCATTTCTGCTCGGAGACGGTCACATGTAATATTTTTCCGGACACCCTGTTGACCCGGGTCACGGTCATCAATTCCCTACCGACAATGAGATTCCAGTGAAAGGAGAGCCAATCCATTGCGTTGGAGGAGCCAGATCCAGTTTTGCCTAGAGAATCAGCCAGCACCGAACGAAGAATCTTCCATTGGCTGTTGTTCGGTCGGTTCATCTAGTCCTTCGCGAAACCCAGTAAGTCATTTGAATCCTCCCCCTATATTAGCTATATTAACTGGCGATATAAAGTTTAATTTTTATACCCCCAGTGCAGAAATTCCAGACTGAGAAGCCTTGTCACCCTAATCAATTTTGGCCTTTATGGATATAAAGAATCTGGCTCAAGTGCAGCAGTCCGAGAAGAAAATGTACCAGAGAGCATCATCCGCTGTTGGGGTGCCCCGCCAGTCAACAATGATAATGCTCACATCCGCTTGGGTCTTCCAAATTTTGAGCGCCCGTCCTGCACCGAGAAAAAAGTTTGAGGGTCATTGAGCAAAAAGATTCGCTTGCGCAGGCTCTATCTAATTGAATTAATATTGACTCACACCATTAAGTTACCATTTTGCTGATGCGTTCACGCGCCTACCTTCCATCCCTCGGCCTATTGAGCCTGATTCTTTACTTTGCCCTAACGGTGCTATCGAAGGAGTTCAACTGGGGTGAGGGGTACGCCGATCGACCCATCCTCGAATATCTAGCCCTCTATTTTTCTCTGTTCGTTCTTTACGCGCTCGCCTGCGTCCATGTTTTTAAAACCCCATGGAACCAAGCCACGTTCTGGATACTTGTCATTTGCGGCCTGCTGTTTCGCTCCGCAACCCTACCCTCGCAACAAATTCAGGAAGATGATGTTTATCGTTATCTGTGGGACGGTAAGGTATTTGCTCACGGAATCAACCCTTTTGAATATGCGCCCGAAGAAATCAACGACTATAAAATGTTTAAAATCCGCAACCCCGAATCGTTCCGGGCACTTTACGATGAGCGCAACCAAGAGGAACTGGCCCTGCTCCATGAATTGAAATGGGACAACGATACCGCTCTCACCTTCATGGAACGGATCAACCATCCGCATGTTGCTACCCTCTATCCGCCGCTGGCACAGTACGTTTTTCGTCTGGTTCACCATATCCATCCCGACAGCATCCTTACCATGCGTGCTATGTTTCTGGTATTTGACCTGATCGCGATGGCGTTTATCGTTATGACGCTCCACGCGCTCGACTTGAACCGGAATTACAGCCTAGTCTATTTCTGGTCACCTCTCATCATCAAGGAAACATTCAATTCCACGCATCTGGATATTATCGGTATCTCCTGCCTTTGCGTATCCATTTACTTTCTGGTGCGTAAGCACATGGCGTGGTCGATTTTCTTCCTAGCGCTCAGCGTGCTGGGGAAAATTTATTCGGGGATCCTCCTCCCCTTCTACTTGCAACGATCCTGGCTGATCGAGCGCAAGAACGCCAAACCGGGCTGGACAGGTCCCGTTCTCCATTTATCCATGTTTTGCACGGTATTGGTTTTCGGCTATTTACCATTTGTAGATATCGGGTGGAAAGCTTTTGAAGGATTACAAACGTACGGCATCCAATGGCAAAGCAACGACAGCCTGTTCGCTCTTCTTCTCTATTCCCTGAACGACATTCTACAACTGGGCGGAAAAGTAATACCTGTTTTTGGCAACAGTACGATACTCGCCAAAGGCTTCGTGTTTCTTGTTAGTATTTCAGTAGTTTTTTACATGCTGATTCGAAAGACCCCCGATATCGACGCGTCCTTGGAGTGGGTGAAAAACCTTTTTATTACCATGGTTCTAGTGTTTTTGGTCAGCCCGGTACAGAACCCTTGGTACCTGTGTTGGAGCGTACCTTTTTTATGCTTGTTTCACTGGCGGTCATTTATTCTACTCACAGGGCTTGTTGGACTTTACTACCTTGATTTTTATTTCGACTATCAGGAAATTACTCAGTATTCCATCTGGATTCCATGGATTGAATACGCACCATTTTATCTCTACCTGATATGGGAATTGAAAAATCGGCCCGCTCAAGAAGGGGTCTTAAAAAACTGATAGTTTCCAAAAAATTATTACTATAAAAACAGCGGCTACCCCTTAAACCAAAACGGTAATATTTTTCAACCCTTGCAACAGTGGGGGGAAGGAGCTTGGCGGGGCTAGTTTTACTGTCAAACAACTTAAGTTTTACTAAGAAAAAATCCAAGTCAATTTTATTAAAGGCGATTTTTTCTCCGATTCGATTTACCTAGCTTCTATTTCAGAAAATTAACTTGTAGAACTCTGCGGAAGTCTGACTTGAGAGTAGCCACCGTAAATGCAGCCTCATTTTTTGATCCGATCCAACGATTTAAAGCAACTCCATAAAGGAACGCGCTATGGTAAACGAGTCTTTTTTGTGACGTCCCTTGCGGTCGATTAGGATCGCATCCATCCCGACGGTCTCCGCACCATGCACATCGGCGTAAGGATCATCTCCGATGTG
>CAJWLY010000122.1 GCA_913043155.1 uncultured Nitrospinaceae bacterium
ATTCGCTGTTTACTTCGTTTGAGTTTTTCGCTATCGAAAAGCTCGCCCTCTTTAAAACGGAACTCACGCCGAATAACATTGTCCAGCGTCCGAGTATTCCCTGTCACGCTTATTTGGCCCACGTACACTTTACGTCCCTTGTCAATCTGAATACTCAGGTCCACCGTTCGAGAAGCATCGTTTATTTTTGTTTTCGGGCTAACATCAGCGTAAGCATGACCCTGTTGTGAATATAAATCTGTGATACTTAAAACGTCTTCCCGGACCTGAGAAACGTTATAAATCCCGTTTCTCTTCGTCTTCATGGCTTTTCGAATCTCCGCCTCGGTCAGCGTATCGTCGGGTTGCACTTCGATGGCGCCCACTTTGTATTGAGGCCCTTCTTCGACGGAAATGATAATATGAATTGTCTTATTTCTCTTATTGATTTTTACTTGAGGCTCCAAAACACGTGCGCGGATGAACCCATGATCCTGGTAATATCCCTCCAACCGCAATACATCTAGCTTGAGAATATCTTTTTTGTAAATTCCAGATTCGTCTAACCAAGAAAACCAAGTCGTAGCCTGCGTCTCCATCTGGTCGCGGAGTTTTCCGGCGGGAAGGCGTTTATTGCCTACAAAACGGATATTTTTTATTTTAACCTTCTGCCCTTCCCGGATACGGATGTTTATATTAGTCAAGTTCTCGGAAGATAATTTCGCATTAATATCCACCTCAACAAGGAAAAAACCTTTGTCGTGATAAAGGAGGGTAACCTGCTCCTTAACTTCCTGAAGCATATGGTCCTGAAATGTCGTTCCACGCTTGATTGTAAGTTTTTCCCGGATATCGTCCTCGCTGACCTCATTATTACCGTGAAGGATGACGTCTCCGACCGAAGGAATTTCCTCGACGATAAAAATCACGTCTAATCCGTCAACACCGGGATGGGTTTCCACGCGAACATCCCTGAACTGCCCAAGGTTGTAGATTTGTTCTATGTCTTTGCGAATCTGGCTGCGGGAAATAGGCTCACCTTTTTTGGTCTTAATGTAATAAAGGATGGTGGAATCAACCACACGCTTGTTGCCCCGAACCTGGATAGAACCGACAAGGTCCATGCTTTGGGCGTGGGACGAAACGGCAAACGCACACAACAGCAAAACCACCAAAACTGGCACGTATCTCCGATTGACTTTGGGTATCATCCTAAAAGACATTGTAATAATGAGGGTTGTCTAATTTTGACGGAGAATCAGCTTTTAAGCCAAAAAAAAGTACTAGGGTATTCAGCTTTTACGGACCGAAAACCCTAATACTTTACAATACTTTATGCTTTTTTGGAAGTTTCTTTACTTCAAATCATTCGACCGATTTTCAGCCAGTATTTAAGGCGCCCGATTTCTCGGTAAAGACCAGCTCATCATTTTGCAGACTCACCTCAACCAATCCGCCACTTTTGAACCGGCCTTTCAGCATCTCATCGGACAAGATATCCTCTAGGTACTTCTGCAGTGCCCTTTTGAGGGGCCGAGCCCCAAAATGCTTGTCGTACCCTTTTTCAGCAAGCCAGCGTTTAGCCTCCGTCGTAACATCCAAAGTTAGACCCTGCTGGATAAGCTGGGCATTGAGATATTGTAACTGAACATCGAGGATGCTGACGATATGATCGAGTTCAAGCTGACGGAATACTACAACTTCACTGATCCGGTTAAGAAATTCCGGGTTGAACGTACGCTTGAGGTCCTGTTTCAGATCCTTCTGCATCCGGTCGTGGTTCAACTCTCCATCGTTCTTGTGGAATCCCAACGACGTTCCCTTGTCAAGAGACCGCGAACTGATGTTAGAAGTCATAATGATGACCGTATTTTTGAAATCAATCACCCGGCCATAACTGTCCGTCAACCGTCCGTCATCCATAATCTGCAACAACAAATGAAAAACATCGGGATTGGCCTTTTCGATTTCATCGAATAAAACAACCGAATAAGGTTTACGCCGGACTTTCTCCGTGAGCTGTCCGCCTTCCTCATACCCGACGTAACCCGGA
This sequence comes from uncultured Nitrospinaceae bacterium, assembly GCA_913043155.1. Lineage (GTDB taxonomy): Bacteria > Nitrospinota > Nitrospinia > Nitrospinales > VA-1 > CAJWLY01. The sequence continues at coordinate 2,033 of CAJWLY010000122.1, forward strand.
GGCGCGCCGGTGAGACGAGAAACGTTGAATTTTTCCATATATTCAGACATGTCGAGTCGAATCAGAGAGTCGCGGTTACCAAACATGAACTCGGCAAGCACGCCTGCCAGTTCGGTCTTGCCCACACCCGTCGGCCCTAGAAACAGAAAAGTACCTATGGGACGCCGCATGTCTTTGAGACCGGACCGCGAACGGCGGATCGCCCGGGTAAGAACCTGAATAGCTTCGTCCTGACCTACCACTTTGGAAGCAAGCTCCGATTCCATGTTCAACAGGCGTGAACTTTCACCTTCCTCGATCTTAGAGAGAGGAATGCCCGTCATGCTCGACACGACCGCGGCGATATCTTCACCGGTAATGCTAGGCTCGGTCTTATCGCGGCTCCCTTCCCAGTTTTCTTTTTCTTCTTCCAGTTTTGCCCGAAGCTCCTCTTCCTTGTCGCGCAGTTCAACAGCTTTTTCGAATTCCTGATTTTCGATGCGTACTTTCTTTTCCCGAGTGATGGAATCGATTTCCTTTTGAATCTGCCGTATCTCCGGCGACTGGACATGCTTACGCAATCGCACGCGCGACCCGGCCTCGTCGATCACGTCGATCGCCTTATCGGGAAGAAACCGGTCACTGATGTACCGGTCAGCATACCGCACGGCGATTACAATGGCTTCGTCGCTGATCTTTGCTTTGTGGTGCATTTCGTAGGGAACCTTAAGCCCTTTGATGATTTCGATGGTCTCTTCCACCGAAGGTGGGTTGACAACGATCGGCTGAAACCGCCGCTCGAGGGCACCATTTTTCTCGATGTATTTCCGGTATTCCTCTAGAGTAGTCGCTCCGATGCACTGGATTTCCCCGCGAGACAGCGCCGGCTTGAGCATATTGGACGCATCAACAGAACCTTCCGCAGCGCCGGCTCCAACCAACGTGTGTAACTCGTCGACAAACAGAATGACGCTGTCGTTTTGTATGATCTCTTTCATGATGCCCTTCAGGCGTGCCTCAAATTGACCGCGGTACTTGGTACCCGCGATCAGAGATCCGAGGTCGAGGGAAACCACGCGCTTTTCGAACAACGTATCCGGAACTTCGCGTTCCACGATAAGCTGGGCTAGCCCTTCGACGATAGCGGTCTTACCGACGCCGGGTTCACCGATCAATACCGGATTGTTCTTCGTCCGACGGCTTAAAATTTGAATCACACGCTCGATTTCTTTGCTCCTACCGATGATGGGATCGAGTTTCCCATCTACCGCCATCTTGGTGAGATCACGACTGAACTCGTCTAGAGTTGGGGTCTTGCCCGTTTCGCGAGTGGCTTCGATGGGCTCCTTAAACATTTCGACAATCTTTTCTTTAACATCTTCGAAATACATTCCGAAATTGTTAAGAACCCGGCAGGCAACACCTTCCTTTTCCTTGAGCAACCCCAAAAGCAAATGCTCAGTCCCAATGTAGTTATGATTTAGCGCCCTAGCTTCTTCGACCGCAAGCTCGAGAACTTTCTTTGCCCGTGAAGTAAAGGGAATATCCCCAATGATCAACGAATTGGAACTGCGCGGAAGATTCTTTTCCAATTCCTTTTTAAGCAGAGCGAGATCGGCTCCGGTTTTTTGAATAATCGCTACCGCAATCCCTCCACCATCCTTGATCACCCCTTGCAGAATGTGCTCGGTCCCAAGATATTCGTGGCGGTAGAGCTCCGCCTCTTCCCGCGCAAGAATGATGACCCTGCGAGCCCGCTCTGTAAATCGCTTAAACATGACCTGAATTTCCTCGAGAAAAAGTTGGGAACGGATTAAAACCTACGGCACAGTCACTTATAGAGGCCTCGAACAAAGGTAATACCTTGCACCTATTGCTGATTGCCCTACGTATTATCTAATATCTTATTCAAACACCCACCATAAAACAAGCATTTATTTTGACCCAATCCGCGAGCTAGATATAATGGCAACTCTTTTATTCCTAAGGAACTGGGGAAGTCTTTCGGCGGCTCAATTCGGGGTGTTTTGGGGGTTGCTTTCTTTCGTATTTTCAGAGTAAAACGGGAAAAGTCAGCGGTTATTCCAACGTTCTCCACCCGATTTTCTTCATATCCGGGACGAGAATTCCGGTCAACTGTAACCCGCATCCCGATGGAAGCAAACCACAGCCGCAGTGGTGCTGGGTGGGTCAAATTCATCCGCATCAGTTAGGGTGATGCCGAGGTCTCCGGCGTTCAACACCTCCCAGATCACCCGGTTGTTGGACATATCGGCCAATGCGGCGTAACCTGGACTATACCGCTGGCCCTGCTTTTCCTTTTTCTGTCCCGACCTCGTCCTTAAAAGATTATGAATATATTCCGCAAGGTCCTCAGCAACGCGGTCACATAAACCTTGCAGGTAAAGAGCCGACTCTAGATCGTTCTCCTTTTTAAACCGCTCAACGGCCCCTTTGGACCGGTTGCCCACAGTGGTGATCTGCAATCCGATCGCATCCATCCGCCTTGATGATTTCGGATAAAAATACTGCGCAGCGGAAAACAAATCTTCCTGCCCCTTGCCGATGCACACGGTAAACCGAATGCGCCCCAACTCTTTTTCCGTATCTCCTGGTTTATAGAAGATCACATCATCGCCATCGGACTGGGCGGGCAGGAGCATGAACCGGGCACGTGGAACAATCCACTTTTCCGCCTCCACCTTTTCGATCCATTCATTTTTCAGTTGTTTCAGTTGGCCAAGGTCGATGCCTTTTTCTCTCCAAGTGGACTGCTTACCAAATTTCCAGTTGAGTGAAAACAGGCTTTTATC
>CAJWLY010000123.1 GCA_913043155.1 uncultured Nitrospinaceae bacterium
TGGTACATCATCAAGTTTCTACGCCACTATAAATGGGAAATCATGGCAACCCTTTTCATATCAGCCATGATGACTTACGTCTACGTTAGTAAGCTTTAATTACCCATCCACTCCCTCCTCTTTTTCTGGGGTCGCCAGAGCCTCAGAATTGACCTATTTCATAACCCTACCCAAGACTTGATAGAAGTTCTATTTGTGCTACACTAGTTTTAATAACGCCGATTTGGCTCAGCTTGCGGGCGTTTAATAAATGCAGCTAAAACGAGGTTATAGATACCCCGTCTTGGCTAAAGCTGAGTCGGGTTTTTTTATGCCTCGTTCCACCGCCGATTTAACCAACAACTTGCGGGCGGGATATAAATTCAGCTAAAGCGTGACAGGCTCCTCTCCCGATCCTGCCTCGCAACTGTCATCCGGGAGATATAAGGAGCTTCAAAATGGCAAATCTACAAAGAAGACCCCAGCAAGAACCAGACGTATCAATCTATGACCCCGATTGTGCGGTCTACACTCCCGAACTCATGCGCTCCTGGATAAATAGTTTAGATGCCTGTCCAGAGTTTTGTGAAAGATTAGCGAATGGTTTTTTCAAGCTGATCCCGTACTACTATGCCCGGGAAGATGGAACGTTTCCTGATCCTCCCGAGTTCTGGCAGCGAAACCTGTTGTCGTACTCGTTCTACCTGGGGCTCGGGGTTACGATCTTCAACAGGCAGTTTGCACAGTATCTTTTGTACGGTCTGACCGAGGGTCCCAGCAAGGTTGCGCTGCTCTTGTTCAGTGAAGTCAAAAGGGTTGGCTGTCCGGACAGGGTTCAGCAGTGGCATCACGCGGTGAACGTATTGACGTACTTAACCGAGACCATTTCCCCAGAGACAACGGGGCCGGATGCTGACGCAGAACTGGTAAGGGAGAGAATGCCTGTTGCAGGCTTAACCCCCGCAATCCGGCTGGGGTTCAACGATCCCGAGTTTGCAGGAGCGTTGTTTGAAGGAGCGGTTGATGAAAAAGAGAAGTGTGGTGACGAGGAACTGGTTGCCAGGATTGATTGGATGAAAGAGTTCATTTTTAATGCTCACAATCAAAATGAAACTCACTCAACCAATTAACAAGCCCCTCCCCCGGTCTCCGATCCTTGAGGCCGGGGGAAGTTTTTTAGTGGGGTGATTTGATATGGGTGTCCGGAGTCTCTAGATCAGATCCAAAAATACAACCTAACTGCTCACCTTTCCGCCCGTAAATTTTTTTGATGTACAGAAAAAACCAATCGCGAACCCAATCAGGCTCCACATATGCCCACTCAGTTGAGTTCCATAAAAACCTACCGAGTACTTCGTGCCGAGCCACTGACCAACAGCCATAAAAACACCGGCCATGGTAAGGCCTCCAATGGTCGCTCTAACACCCGAGTGGATACTACCTCGCAAACCAGCCCCCGCAAACGCAGACAGCAGAGATGAACCGAACAGGCTTAGGGCAACTACCCAACCGTGGCTGATGGCGTCGTAAGCTGCAATCGCACTGAATACCACGAAGACAAGAATAAAAAACGCCATATTAGTTCACCCCGAAACAACAGTTCCTAATTTTTTCTACCCGAACATCTTCCCTTTCATGGCCCAAGAGACTCAGGGACACCATTTATGGGAAACAGGTGCTGGATTTGCGGCTCACGAGCTGTTTTTCTTCTTCGCTGATTCTTCCGTCAGGGTTCTTTCCAGTGTTTCAACTTCCAGTTTTGAAAAAAGCTTGACTGAAATTTTAGGAGTTTTATTTGAAATGATGCGCGAGCAAGTTGAAATGTTTATTGCAGATGAGACGAAGAGGGTTCATTGGCCAGATCCTCAATGACCTTCGATAAACCTAAAACCACCCTCGCCAGACGATCGTAATGGATTTTATCCGGAGTATCTCCCTGGGAATGATAATAAGGATACCGGAAAAGAGCCGTATCGGTCACCATGATAGCAGGATAATCAAATTTCCAAAATGACCAATGATCGGACCAGCCAATTCCAGGAATGATTTGAGGAAACGCCACCCCGTCCGACGGAAACTCCACAAGGTCCCTGAATCGTTTTATAAAATCGTTCAACAGTGTTTTGGAACGGAGATTGGAGACAAAAGCAACGAAATTGCCCGTGTCGGGTTTGAACAGTCCAAGAGGGAAGGGATATTTTTGACTTCCTTTTTTGTCAGAATAGTAACCTAGAGTTTCCAGCGAAATCATTCCTCGAATATTTTCCTTTCTTTCTCGGCTTCGTTGCGCGTAAACATAACTGCCCATATTTTTTGTGGCGAAGAAAGGCGGTTCTTCGTTGACAAAAGCGACCAGCCGGATCGTCCTTTTCAGTTTTTTTCCGGATAGTAAATTCCCGATTTCCAATAAACCCGCCGTACCTGTGGCGTTGTCGTTTGCGCCAGGCGATCCGACGACAGAATCGTAATGCGCCCCTACCAGGATGATTTCATCCCTGTAAACATCCCCCGGAACTTCTACCTCGATATTTCTGGCTACGTGCTCTTTGGAACCTGACGGGAAATTTGACGGGGAGATACCCCGGATAAAATCCATTACGATCGTCTGGCGTGAGAACCCCTTTTGGAGGAGGTATCCATGCGAGCTTACTTTGTAACCCTGGGCGCGGAAACTTTTATCAATATAAGCTGCAGCACTTTCCAGGTTTTTTAGAACGAACATATTACGCTCGCTCAGGGTGCCCGCCAAAAACCCGATATGTTTTTTAAGATTTTGGAGGATTGTGTGTTCTTCTTTGTTTAACTCTTTGAATTCCTCTGAATACGATTCTCCGGGCATTTCTATTTGAGGGAGCATTTGCATTTGAGGGCATCCTGTAGTCAAGATAAACAAGCTAAAAATACCAAAGAGCTTGATCTTAAATGTTCTAAAATCTATAAAAAGTAAAAACAACTTAAGAGTCAGTTGCTCTGCAAAGCAACTCCTGTCCCCCTTTGTCATCTTTGTGTCAACCGTCCAAACTGGTCACTTTTTGATGACGGGGAACAATAAGTATATCCTTTAATAAATTGCGTTTTAATATCGCGGAAGAAGTTAATACCCCCGAAATTAAAGCTCCTCCGACTCCCGCCGTGGCAATATCTTGTCCCGTCAAAAACAGGTTTTTAATGGGGGTTTTTGGCCTGAGCCAATTTTGTTTGAATCGGTGTGGAGTATGCTCCAACCCGTAAATTTCGCCACTTTTATAATTACAAAAATGCCGGGTTGAAAGAGGGCTTGAGAGTTCCCAATAATTTATTTTGCCCTGGACCTGCGGGACGTATTTATAGAGTTGTTGCAAAAGCCTGTCGGTAAAATTTTTCTTGAGATCCTCGTAACCCCCCCTTCTTTTGCCCCACTGGGTATCCTCCCAGTTTTGAAACCATTCATAGGGGGCCAAACTGACCATCTCAATCGTAGCTTTGTTGGGGAAACGGTTGTCCCAATCCGGGTCTTTAGAAGAGGGAAATGAAATAAACACCAACGGTAAAGGTGCGGAAGGATCCCTTAGGTATCGACTCAAATTAGCATCATGGTCATAGCCGGGGAAGATCCATAAGTTGGCGGGCTTTAATCCCAGGGATTGCGCGCTTTGTTCAATACCGATATACAAGCAAACATGCGCCAAGGAAGGTCTTATGTTCTGGTAACGCTCGTTTATATTATTTCCCTTTGGATTTTTGCGGACAAGTTCTGAAAATGTATTGATCAAGCCGGTGCCACTGATTACCAAGGACGATCGCAAGCGGTCGCCGTTCTTGAGGAGGACTCCAACAGCCTGGCCGTTTTCGATTAAAATTTCCTTGACCGGAGCCTTGACGGCAACCCTGCCGCCATTTCTTTCAATAACGGGAATAAGGGTTCGGGCGATACTGGAGGCACCCCCCACGGGATAATTCCCTCCATCGAGGAAATGATCAACGACCAAGGCATGCATGCCGAAACTGCTCCGACCGGGAGGCAGCCCATAGTCCCCCCATTGGGCGGTAAGGGCTCCTATAAGTTTTTTATTACCGGTGAAACGGTTCAGGACGGATAAAGTGGTTTGCCCCCCCAAATGGCGGAATTTTCGACCCAGGAAGGGGGATAAAAGCTTATCCAATGGCGGGGGAAGGACTTTGGGAATAACAAAATTGCGAAAGGATCTGGCCGTATGGGTTGCTATTTTTACGTAATCGTTTATGGCCTTTTCTTCTTCCGGGAAATATTTAATCAGCTCATTCTTAAAATCATTTTCTCCCGCTTTAAAATCGTAAATCCTGTCGGGGAAAACCATTCGGTCATAGACCTCGCCCATAAACGCCCATTTCAATTGGTTATCAGATACGTAATCGAAAACTTTTCTTAACAGGGCATCTTCCTTATGGACTTTCCCGATATAATGGACCCCCACATCCCATTCATAACCTTTCCTCTTGAAAGAATGGGTAAACCCGCCGGCAGTGTAGTGTTGTTCCAAGACCAGAACATTTTTACCCGCCTTGGAAAGAATGCTTGCGGTGCACAGGCCCCCCATACCCGATCCGATGACAATGGCATCAAACTTCTCAGGGCAAAGTTTCAGTTTTTCTCCTTTCCCAGTTCCTCATTTCTGTAGGCTGTGGATGAGATATAAACTACGCTACAGATTCCCTATTTTCGGGGTCGCAGCATCAGAAAACTGAAAAAATGGACTTACGAACTGTTTTTCCTCTTCGCCGATTCCTCTGTCAGGGTTTTTTCCAGTGTTTCAACTTCCAGTTTCGATAATTTGAAATGAAAACTCAGGAAATTACTGTCCGAGTTTTTCATATGCCTGA
>CAJWLY010000124.1 GCA_913043155.1 uncultured Nitrospinaceae bacterium
TTTCTTGACAAAATATGGTGCTCACTTGTAAGATCTGACTTCATTTTTTGGTCTAGAACCTTTCATTTACATAAATTTAGCGTATCCTAGGCGTGTCGGTCGGTAGCGGTAGAAACCACGCTGAGGACTTGTCAAGGGCGGCTGCATATTGATCGTACCCGCACCCGAGATGGGGTCGCGCCGGTTTTACGTGGCCGGGCGGGATGTTTTGAAACCCGATTATTCATTTCTAGCCTACCCATCTTATCATTATAGATGACGAATTTTTTTAAGAGATTTCGGAGGAATCATGAGCACCAGCGATCAAGATAAATCTCAGCCTCAGGAAGAGAGAAGCAAGGAAGAACAGGAAGATGCCAGTTCTTACTATGCTCAGGGGGATGCCAAAGGCAGCTATGACGCAGAGGCCGAATTTGCTAAGCCGGTTCCTTCGGTTGAGAAATCTCAGGAAGAGATGAGCATGCTCAAGGTGGTTGCCTATTTAAGCTTCGGTCTGGCCGCGCTGGCAATTGTCTTTATTTTATTTTTCATCCGCGATCTCGACCATCGTGTGGGGGGGGTGGGCACAGCCGTAAGCTCCCTAGAGGAAATGATTGCTCCGCTCAAAAAAGAAATGAATGACAGTTTCACTAAAGTCAACGAGGATATTTCTGGTTTAAAGGCTAAAGTTGGCGACACCGAGCGTAGGGTCGCCGTTAGTGAACTTAAACGCGCGCTGATTGCTGTTCAGGGAATGGGGTTGGACGAGAATTCGGAGGCGAAGGTAAAATCTGACAAGGTCGTCGCCAGTATCCAGTCCCTGTTGGGTGATTTTGGAAGTGGTGAAGCCCACCCCGACGCCGCGCCTACTTCGACCCAGCCTGCGGGAGTAGTAAAAGTGGAAGAAGCCCCAGAGATCGAATTGCCCGTTGTTGAAGAAGCTGTTGAAGAACACGCGCCTGTTGCCGAAGAGCATACCGACGAAGCGGCTCCCGAGCCGATGGCCGAAGCTGAGCACACCCCTGAAGTTGAGGAACCTACCGAAGGGGCCTCCAGCGATGAAGGCGAAGGTGAGGAAACAGGTAGTGACGGCGAAGATGAAGAGGAAGAGGACGAGTAATTTTCTCCATTAGCCTTTTCGTCTAACGCTCAGAAAAAATCAGGATGCATACCTTAAAATATATTTTCTTCATCCTGCTCATCACCGCAGTTGCTTTATTTGCCGCAAAGAACATGCACACGGTGCAGGTTCACCTGTTCGACTGGAACTTTGCCGACTACACCCTTCAAGTTCCCACAATGGTGGTCGTGGTTGGTTCATTCGGGTTCGGGTTTCTTGTGGCCTGGTTTTTTGAGCTATTTCCCCGACTCAAACTCAAAGCGACGATGCGCAGGCAGGATCGGAAGATCGAATCGTTGGAAGAAGAACTCCAGAGGCTATCCCCCCCTCACGCCCCGGCCATTTCTAAGACTGCTATTCCTAGCACAGAAGAGTAACCCAAACTGCTCTAGAGTGACATACGGTAGGCAAGGGAATCAGACGGACCGTTCGGGTTGTTGTTGGGTGATGCAGTGAACACCGCCTTGTCCCTTGATTAGAGCACGTGAAGAGATACCGACGATCTGCCGCGTTGGAAAATATTTCTTGAGAAGGTTTTCTACGATGTGATCGTTGGGGTGATCGTAAGATGGGTACAGTACGACGCAGTTCCCGATATAAAAATTTGCGTAGCTTGCCGGAAAGCGTAAGTTGTTAGACTTGACGGCGCCAGGCATGGGTAAGGGGATAACTGTGAATCGTTTTCCATCCTGATCCACCGCTTCTTTCAGCGATTCGAAAAGTGATTTGAGGTTCTGGTGGTTTTCGTCATCCGGGTTACTCTCCTGTGCACAGAGGATCGTGGTCGGGTTTACAAACCTTGCCAAGTTGTCGATATGCCCATCCGTGTCATCGCCTTGAAGCGTGCCCTTAAGCCATATAACGTTAAAAACACCGAGATAATCCTTTAAATATTTTTCCATCTCTTCACGTGATTTTTCTCCATTGCGGTTGGGATCAAGTAGGCAGTTCAAGGTAGTAAGGCAGGTTCCTTCTCCGTTGACCTCAATGGCGCCTCCTTCGAGAACGATATTTGGATCAAACCAAGGTAGCCCCACTGCACGAATAATTTCTCGTCTCGCCGCGTCGTCCTTCTCCCACGGATATTTTTTCCCCCAAGAATCGAACCGCCAGCGGTTGGCTGCGACCTGGCATCTGAACGGACTCTTATGCTTTAGAAAATTTGGACCGAAATCCCGTATCCATGCATCGTTCGTCGGGATCGTATGGAAACTGATGTGGTTCGTTGAAATTCCTTCTCGATGAAGTTTGGTGCAGGTCTCGTTTTTTGCATGTGAATCATTAACAAGGATGTTGACCCGTTCGCCCTGGATCAGGTTGCGTACAATTTCGATATAGGCTTGTTCTACTTCAAGTAGGTCTCCCTTGCTCCAGGTTTCCGTGTTATGAGGCCAAGCAAGCCAGGTGTGCGAGTGTGGTTCCCATTCCCCGGGCATGAAATAGCCCAGAGAAACCGGAGTGGAGCATTCAAGCATGTGGGTCATCGTAGAGGCGGGTTAGATTTTTGTAGGCATCGACGCGCCGATCGCGTAAAAAAGGCCAGTTCTGTCGAGTCTGTTCAATTTTTGACAGGTCGCAGTTCGCGATCAGAATTTCTGGCTTGTCTTCTCCGGCACTGGCTATCACTTCTCCGAACGGATCGCATACGAACGATTTCCCCCAGAAGGTGAGGGCATCTTCACGTCCCACGCGATTAGCCGTGGCGAGGAACACACCGTTGGCAATGGAGTGGCCTTTTTGCACCGTTTCCCATGCAGCGGCTTGCTTCTCCTTTTCTCCCGCATCCGCTTCCTGATAGCCGATCGCGGTTGGATAAAACAGGAACTGTGCGCCGGAAAGAGCAGTTAGTCGAGCTGCCTCCGGAAACCACTGGTCCCAGCAGATGAGTACACCCACCCAGCCGTAACGTGTGTTGAAACTCTGGAATCCGGTATCACCGGGTGTAAAATAAAATTTTTCGTGGAAAAGTGGATCATCGGGAATATGCATTTTGCGGTATTTCCCCGAGATCGTTCCATCCGCATCGATCACGACCGCCGTGTTGTGGTAGATGCCTTCGGCGCGCTTTTCGAAAAGGGGAGCGATGAGCACCACGCCGAGACCACCCGCGAGCTTACATAGCGTATCGGTGGTCGGACCCGGCACTGATTCCGCGAGCGCAAACCAGTCGGCATCTTCCGTTTGGCAGAAGTATCGACTCCGAAACAGTTCCTGTAGGCAGATAATCTGCGCTCCCCGTTTTGCCGCTTCGATGATGGCGCGCAGTGCCGATTCCAGGTTTTTTGCAGGGTCATCCCCGCAAGTTTGCTGAATCAGGCCCAGAGTTCGCGTGTTGTCTTCGGTCATAGAATGAACTTTCTTATGCCGGAGGCATGGACGCAGGAGCATGAATAAAGTCACCTTCGCGTGCACCGGAAATTATAGCTTCAAAGGTGGGGTAAAGACATTGTTTCGCCATTTTTTTTGTGTTAGAAATATTTATTCCAGTTGACTTATGAGTTTGATTTTTGAGTTCTTTGCCTTCCGAACCGATTTTCTGCGGCAGATCACCTGAGCAATATTTAATGGCCCCTCTGAGAATTGAATGAGCTACGATGTCAGAGAACCTTTTTAAAGGGTATTTTTTCTGCCAGGTGTTTTGAATCCTAGGAAAAGACCGCAATTTTTTCAACCGCCTTCACAAAAGGAGAATAGGTGGTTTTATAAAAGTCCACGAACCTCGTAGTCTTTCTAGAGGTCTCCTCAAACTTGAGATTAACCAGATCGTGTGGATCAAGCAAGCATTTCGAGATTATTATAAACCCAAACTGCGTCGCGAGTTGAAGCGGAATCCGACGCAGGAGGAGATGGATCGGCGCTTCGGGGAAATTTACAACCGGATCAACTGCATTCTTCTGGTTGGAATCTATAAAGGAGTGGGGCTCCAGTTCTATGAAATCGCTAGGTTCACCAAAGAGGAAGTGGATGGTTTTCGTGGTGGGCCTGAGGAATATCTGGCCGAGCGATTCGGCGGCGGATGGTTCAAACTGAATTTTTATGAAGGGCCTACTTTCATTGTGTGTGTCAACTTTAAACCAAAGGGGGCGCCAAAGTGGAAGCAACTGATCACCGAGAAATCGGAAGGTTCGCCCCCCTTGTGAGTGTCTTTGTGTGACTGATGAAACAAACTCAGGAAATCGAAGAGGTACCGGTTACGGCGTTTCGCGATGGACTCAAGAGAGCGATTGGGCAGTTGGAATGCCGCGCATCGGTTCTCCGCGCTGAGGGACTTAAAGGGGCGTCGCGCGCGCTTTTTCTGGCCCAACTCGCTAAAACAGGAAACCGGACTGTCGTGGTGCTAACTCCTGATCAAAACACCGGCGAGGCGCTTTTAGGTGATTTAAAATACTTCTTCCACCACGGAAAAACGGGTGGAGTCCCAAGATTTTTCCCCGCTTGGGAACTTCTCCCCTACGAACACCTGTCACCTCTCCCCGAAATTTCCGGGGAACGTTTGGAGATACTCTATCTTCTCCTCAAGGGAAAGCTTCCATTTCTTGTGGTTCCCATCGAGGCGGCAATGCAGTGTGTTATTCCCCGTTCCGAACTGGACAAGCTCACCTTCCCTATAGCCCGGGGAGAAACCTTTGAGCGCGAGCTATTGGAAGCCTGTCTGTCGGAAAACGGGTACACGCGGACTTCTCTGGTGGAAAGCCA
>CAJWLY010000125.1 GCA_913043155.1 uncultured Nitrospinaceae bacterium
CCGAAAAGTTTCAGCTGTTTCGTCTCGTCTTCCCTCTCTTTCACTGCCACGGGATAACAACCGCTGAAACACGCGGCACAGAAATTGTCCTTATCTTCCCCAAACACCTCAAGCAATTTCTCCAAACTCAGGTAGTGCAGAGAATCAGCGCCGAGGTACTCGCGGGTTTGCTCGAGGTCCATGTTAGAAGCGATCAACTCCTCCTTCGTTGGGGTGTCGATTCCATAGAAACAGGAGAACCTGGTTGGCGGCGAACTGATCCGAACGTGAACCTCTTTTGCCCCGGCGTCGCGCAGCATCTTGACGATCTTGCGGCTGGTCGTTCCACGCACGATAGAGTCATCAATAATGATGACTCGCTTGCCCCGAGTGAGATTGTGAACTGCGTTCAATTTAACTTTCACGCCAAAGTTGCGAATCTGCGATTGCGGTTCGATAAACGTGCGACCAACGTAATGGTTACGGATCAAACCCATTTGGAAAGGAATCTTTGATTCCTCGGCATACCCCATGGCGGAGATCACCCCGGAGTCGGGTACAGGAATGACGAAGTCGGCCTCGACCGGTTGCTCTTGAGCTAGAGCTTGGCCCATGAGCTTTCGCGACGTATACACTTGATGGCCAAACAGAAAGCTGTCAGGCCGGGAAAAATAAATGTGCTCGAACACACATTGTGATATGGAATTTTTCTGGAACGGGAAAAAGGATTTCATTCCATTTTCATTGATAACGAGAAGTTCGCCCGGTTCCAGCTCACGTATAAACTCGGCTTCAATGAGATCCATTACACAGGACTCGGAAGCAACAATGAATGCGCCGTCCAGCGTGCCTAGGCAAAGCGGGCGGAACCCATGCGGATCACGGGCGGCGATGAGTTCGTTCTCATTCATCAAAACGATGGAATACGCACCCTTGACTTGAGCCAAAGCCGCCGCTGCACGGTCTGCGAACGTCTCCCCGCGCGACTGCGCCATAAGATGCACGATCACTTCACTATCGTTCGTAGATTGAAAGATTGCACCGGCGGAACCTAGTTCCTCACGAATCTCCGTAGCATTGACAAGGTTTCCATTGTGTCCCAGCGCAATGGCCCCACCCGAGTATTCGATAAGACAAGGCTGGGCGTTTTTTACCTTGCTGACACCTGTGGTGGAGTACCGGTTGTGTCCGATCGCCATTTTACCCGACAATTTCTTGAGACGCGCATCACTGAATACGTCGGCGACAAGACCCATCCCTACTTCAAGGTGCATTTTGCCATTATTCGAAACAGCGATACCCGCACTTTCCTGCCCCCGGTGCTGAAGGGCGTACAACCCCAAATAAACCAAGTTGGCAGCCTCGGCATGTCCGTAAACACCCACGATCCCGCATTCCTCACGAAACTTATCGAACATAAGTCTCCAACGCTCCCATCCAGAGTTTTTTCAAGGTTGCAACCTCTTCACGAATAAACTCTTCTTCGTTGACGTTCACCACCAGAGAGTCACCACCCACTTTACCGATCACGGCAAACGGAACTTTCATGATCCTAGCTTTCTCTTCCACCGCTTCCCGGTTGTTTTCGGGGAAGGAAACCAGGATACGGGATTGCGATTCCCCAAACAGACAGGCATCGTGGCGGATCGTCGATTCGATATGCAGCTCAGCACCTCTAGGTGATTCCGGGTGGCTAATGCACGATTCAGCCAGCGCAACACCCAAGCCTCCTTCGGAACAATCGTGGGCCGAAACGACCAGACCTTCACTGATCAGTGCCAGACACATTTCGTGAACTGACCGTTCCAGTACCCGGTCCAAGTGGGGCGGTTTACCCTCCACACGGTTGAACCTGACGCTTAAATATTCACTCCCCCCCAACTCCTCCAAGGTAAGGCCCATAAGACCGATGAGATGCCCGGACTCCTTGAACCACTGAGTGGTGTGACAGGAACGATCCTCCAGCAATCCCACTACAGCAACCGTAGGGGTCGGGTAGATCGCTTCCCCTAGGGTTTCATTATAAAGACTGACGTTCCCGCTAACCACCGGAATGTCAAAAAACCTGCATATCTCACCCAAGCCCGCGACGGACTGAGCAAACTGCCACATAATCTCGGGTTTTTCAGGATTTCCAAAATTGAGGCAATTGGTGAGCCCGATCGGCATACCACCAGAACAGACAATGTTGCGGACGCATTCAGCAACGGCGATCTGCGTTCCATAAAAAGGATCCAGGTAACAGTAACGACTGTTGCAGTCCACCGAAATCGCCAAGGCCTTTTTAGATCCTTTGACCCGGAGCACGGCGGCGTCGGAACCCGGCAACCCCAGTGTATTCAAGCGCACCATATGGTCGTATTGCTCGTACACCCAGTGCTTACTGGCGATATTCGCCGAGGCGAGGAGTTTTCTCAGGACCTCGTCCCCGCACACTGGTTCTGGAATTTCCGTGAGGTCGATGCGGTTGATTGCATCGAGGTCTGTGGGTCGTGCGGCAGGCCGCTCGAGATCAAGGGCGCCATCGACCACCAACTCGACCGGCAGGTGAACCACTTGATTCCCATTTTCAAAAATACGGACGACGGGTTTATCAGTCACCTCCCCAACGACAGCGGCATCGAGGTCCCACTTGCGGAACAGGGCTAGGGCCTCTTCTTCCATACCCCTCTTCACCACCACCAGCATACGTTCCTGCGATTCGGAAAGAAGGATTTCATAAGGCGTCATTCCCTCTTCGCGCCTAGGCACCCGAGACAGGTCGAGGTCGATCCCGGTCCCGGCGCGACCTGCCATTTCAAATGTGGAACAGGTGAGTCCCGCCGCCCCCATATCCTGAATACCCACCACCCAATCCTTTTTCATCAACTCTAAGCAGGCTTCGATAAGAAGTTTTTCAGTGAATGGATCGCCCACCTGAACAGTGGGCCGTTTTTCTTCGGACGAGTCATCGAATTCGGATGACGCCATGCTCGCCCCGTGGATGCCGTCACGTCCGGTCTTAGATCCGAAATAGATAACTGGATTCCCCACCCCGGAAGCGTTACCGAGAAAAATCTTGTCGGATGGAACCAAACCAAGACAAAATACGTTAACCAAGATATTTCCGTTGTAACAGGGGTCGAAATAGATTTCTCCGCCGACCGTGGGAACACCGGTACAGTTACCATAACTTGAAATTCCATCGACGACTCCATTGAGGAGAAATCGAGTGCGTGGATGATCAGGTTCGCCGAAGCGTAGTGAATTTAGCAAAGCGAGGGGACGGGCGCCCATGGTAAAAATATCGCGAAGAATTCCTCCCACCCCCGTAGCCGCTCCCTGATGGGGCTCGATGAACGAAGGATGGTTGTGGCTTTCGATTTTAAAGATCACCGCCAATCCGTCGCCGATGTCGACCACTCCAGCGTTCTCACCGGGCCCTTGTAGAACACGGGGTCCTTCGGTCGGCAGTTTTTTCAGGTGGTAGCGTGAACTTTTATAACTGCAATGCTCACTCCACATCACCGAAAAAATTCCAAGCTCGGTGAGGTTGGGCACGCGGCCCAAAAGATCCTGAATACGCCGGTACTCCTCCAGCGTCAGACCATGCTGGCAAACGATATCAGGTGTGATGTCGGGAGACGATCGAACTTTCACACGGAAACTCCGTTCTGGCAGGAGTGAATGATCGACTTAAATATGAGTTGTCCGTCAAGATTGGACCAGGCCGGATCGGCACAACGTTCCGGATGCGGCATCATGCCCATCACGTTTCCGCCTGCATTGATGATGCCCGCGATATTGCCTACCGAACCATTGGGATTGAATTCGCCCGTCACCTCACCCGCCGAACCACAATACCGTAAAACAACCTGGCCGTTCTCTTCAAGCCTGCGGAGTTCTTCGGGATCGATGAAATAGCCACCCTGGTGATGGGCAATGGGAATATTCAACACCGAATGTTCCGCACACTTTTGGGTGAACGGAGTCCGCGCATTTTCCACACGAACCAATACGGTCTTGCAAATGAATTTTCGGGAGTGATTCTGCATGAGGGCGCCAGGGAGAAGCCCGGACTCCACAAGAATTTGAAATCCGTTACAAATTCCCAGCACTTTTCCTCCGGACTCGGCGAAACCGATCACTTCCTTCATGACCGTGGAAAATTGAGCAATGGCTCCGGCGCGCAGATAATCTCCGTAGGAAAACCCACCGGGCAACACAATAAGGTCGAACCGGGAAAGGTCTTGACCGCCCTTATGCCATATCCACTCAGTGTGCAGCTTGAAAACGTGCTTGAGGACATGGAAACAATCGTGGTCACAATTGGAACCGGGAAATACGACGACGCCGCAATTCATAACCAGTCAGGGTGTAAAAGTGAGGATCACTCTGCAGAGTCCAGAGTAAATCGGTAGGATTCAATAACTGTATTTGCAAAGAGTTTTTCGCACATCTCTTTGACGCGAGTTTGCGCTTCTTCTTCGGAAATGCCGTTCAACTGGACCTCCATGTATTTCCCCACCTGAACCCCGGCTACCTCCTTGTATCCAAGGTCGCTGAGTGCATGGTGGACGGCCTTTCCCTGAGGATCCAGAACGCCTTTTTTAAATGTCACATGGATTTTTGCCAGCATTTCGGAGCAACATTATCACACGGCCCAAACATTCGTCCATTCTATTTTTAAACCCTCAAAAACCTCCAACCGACCTGTCAGTAGTTCACCTCTTAACTTCCTATTAAACGACTCATTGCCCCTAGGGTTGAGAAGAAAATAAAGCCTCAAAATTATGACCGCTCAACTTGA
>CAJWLY010000126.1 GCA_913043155.1 uncultured Nitrospinaceae bacterium
ATAAAATAACGCAAACTGTAAAACGAGGAGACCGGACCGAACTTTCCTACATCTTTAGAGTTAAAAAATTTGAAATCAACGGAAAAGAAATTCTCTGACCGGTTCCCCTAGAAAATTCTCCAGACAAAGATCCATTGGTGACAAAGAATCTCGAGTTATGTAAAGATCTAAATAAAAAGGGCCCACCGGGAGACCCGGCAGGCCCTTTTTTAAGTAACTGAATGGGTGCTTTACTTAAGCTTCCTTTTTAGCGGTCTTTCCCGATTTTTTCTTTTTGGTGGCATCACGCTTCGGCTTAAGTTCCTTGAGCCGCGCCGCCTTACCACGCAGGTCCCTCAGGTAATACAACTTGGCGCGACGCACCTTGGCACGCTTGACCACTTCCACTTTTTCCAACCTCGGCGAATGAAGAGGCAGGATACGCTCCACCCCCACGCCAAATGAAATCTTACGCACGGTCATGGTCTCGCGGGCGCCGCCGCCGTGCAGGCGAATGACAACACCTTCGAACACCTGGATGCGTTCCTTCTCGCCCTCGACGATGCGGATATGAGCCCGCACGGTATCGCCGATACGCACCGCAGGGGCCTCCTTTTTTAATTCTCCAGCTTCAATTTGATCGATCAGGTTCATGAACTTCTCCTTTTCTATGTATCATTTATCGATTTGTAGTCGTTAAAATCTGTTTCGTCGATGGTCATCTATCTGACAACAGGCGGTCAAGAATGATAGCAATCGCTGACCGCACAGGCAGGTGATTGTATCCGCCAATCCCGTCGATGGGATCAAGGACGTAATCGGCTCCCTGCAAAATACTGTTATCGAGCCCCCATCCTGTCCCAAACATCAGCAGGAAAGATCCGCCGCGTTCTAGCTCCCCGCGCAGCCGTGAAAAACCAATGCTTTGGGGAAACTGTCTCGCACCGGTGGCTACGGTCGTTGGCGTTTCCCCATACCGTTTAGCGATATCCTTTATTGTTTCCTTCAGGTTGTTCCCAACCCGCGTTGTTAGCAGAGCTTCCTTCCGAGTCGGATTATACTCCGCCCCGTAGCCGGTCATCCAATGTTCGATAAGCCGCTCGACTAGCTCCCGCTGGGTCTTAAGCGGGGTGACCACATAAAAACTGTCCACCGCATATGTCTTGGCCGCACGCGAGATATCGTGCACATCAAGCGTGGTGACTGACGAGGTAACGGTCTCGCCAACCTTGTTGCACACCGGATAATGGATCAGCGCCAGGTGAATATCGGTCTTTTTTTTATCAGCCAAATTCCAGCGGTCTCGCAGCGAATTAATCAGCTCGCTCCGTTTCCTTTTTCAAAAGGTCGGGCCTTATCGCCGCCGTTTTTTTTAACGCTTCTTCCCTTTGCCAGTCCTGGATCTTCCTATGATGACCTGAGAGTAAAACCTCGGGCACTTTGAGTCCGCGGAACTCGCGGGGTTTTGTGTACTGTGGGTGCTCTAGTCGGTTACCTTCAAACGATTCTTCAATGATCGAGTTTTCGTCGCCGACCACACCGGGAATGAGCCTCGATACCGCCTCGACAATGACCATCGCCGGCACTTCTCCACCTGCCATCACATAATCGCCGATAGATACCGCAGAGTCGACAAAATTAAGAACCCGCTCGTCCACTCCCTCGTATCGACCACAGACGAAGATGAGGTTTTCCTCCCTGGAAAATTCCCAAGCCATCTTCTGGTCAAACGACTGCCCGCCAGGCGACAGGAGAATTGTTCGTGCTCCAGGCCTGTTTTCCCTGACCGCCTCAATCGCACGCACAATTGGTTCCACGTTCATGACCAATCCCACGCCGCCACCGAAAGGACAATCGTCCACCCTCCGGTGCTTGTCGAGTGTGTAATCGCGAAGATCGTGAAGCGTTATCTCGAGCAAACCCTCATCACGCGCGCGCTTGAGAATACTCTCATTGAGTGGGGATTCGAACATCCCCGGAAAAATCGTGATGATGTCAAACCGGTGTGTCTTCAAGCAACCCCTCTACCGGATGAAAGATCAGCTCTCCCGCCTCCAGGTCAATGGCCTTGACAACCGAATCGATCATGGGAAGCAATAATTCTTTTTTGTCGTCACGAACGACGTAAACATCGTTGCTTCCCGTCCGGATGATTTCTTCAACGCATCCATAATAGCGTTTGTCTTCGTCATAAACCGCAAGCCCTTCGATCTGAAACCAGTAATACTCGCCTTCCGGCAGAGTTGGAAACGCCTCCCGCAAAACATAAACCGTCTTTCCCGCCAGCTTTTCGGCGGCGTCGATGTCATCGATTCCTTCGAACTTGACGATCTTGGGAACGTCCTTGCCGCGAACGAATTGGAGGGTATGCTCGGCAAAGTCCCTTGTGGGATCCCTACCACTTAACCGTATCTGTTTTAAATCAGCGAACCAGTCTTCCTCCATGGAAGGGTAAAACTTCAATTCCCCTTTCAAACCATGGGTTTTGGTGACTTTGCCAACAGAAATCCAGTCCATTCGTTATTCAATAATTTCCAGCACCGCCCTTTTCTTGAGCTTGGTCGCCGTGGCATTAAGGATGGTGCGCAGGGCCCGGGCAGTTTTACCCTGCTTGCCGATGACCTTGCCGAGATCATCTTTAGCTACCGTGAGTTCCAAGACCGTTGTTCTGTCGCCTTCTACTTCCCTGATTTCCACTTCATCGGGTTTGTCCACCAGCGCCTGAGCCATCATCAAGACAAGATCTTTCATCATCGTACCTCCTCTCACCGCAATCACACGACAGTAAGCCTGGAATGACGATCTGATACTGAAAATCCACTGGAGCGTCTCCGCAGGGGAAGATTCATTTTTCAGCGTTCGCTACATGAGAAACAAGATGTTTTCTTATTCGACTCCCGCTTTTTTCAACAAGGAAGCCACTGTCTGGCTCGGTTGGGCACCTTTCTTAATCCAAGCCATCGCCTTGTCAGCATCTACCTTGATGTTGTCTTCGGTCTTGAGCGGATCATAAGTTCCAAGCACTTCAAGGAAGCGTCCGTCTCTAGGGTTCCGAGAGTCGGCCGCCACGATCCGATAAAATGGCTTTTTCTTCGCCCCACGTCGGGTCAATCTAAGCACAACTGGCAAGGTGTTTCCTCCTTTTAGTATTACAGGTTAATGCTTTTAAATGTTTAAATATTAACAACCGTTCGCACACGTTCAAATCCTGTCTACCCACCGGGTCAGAATGGGCTGAGTCCGCGCCCTCCCATCATGCTCCCCAAATCGAATCCGCGTCCCTTCCCCGAGGAGAGTTTTTTCATCATTTTCTGCATCTGCACAAACTGTTTGAGCAGTTTGTTCACTTCATTGACCGTGGTGCCACTCCCCAACGCGATGCGCCGCTTTCTGCTCGAGTTGATGATGTTGTGTTTATTCCGCTCTCCAAGCGTCATCGAGTTGATGATGGCCTCGATCTTGACGAAAGCTCCATCGTCCACCTTGAGTCCTTTCAACTTATTCGCGCCGGGAATCATCCCGATGAGTTGCTGGATCGAACCCATCTTCTGCATTTGCTGGAGTTGGTCCTTGAAGTCCTCTAGCGTGAACGCGCTCTTTTTGATCTTTTTCTCGAGCTTTGCCTGCTCTTCAAGATCGTAGGCGTGCTCCGCCTTTTCAACCAGCGACATCATGTCGCCCATCCCTAGGATACGGGAAACGACCCGATCGGGATGGAACGGCTCCAACGCGTCCAGTTTTTCTCCTGTCCCAACAAAGCGGATGGGTTTTCCACCTGCCACGCTTTTGATCGAAAGTGCCGCACCGCCCCGGGCATCACCATCCATTTTCGTCAGGATCACCCCGTCGATGCCAATAGCCTCGTTGAACGCGCCTGCCACGTCAGCCGCCTGCTGACCCATCATCGCATCGGCGACAAACAAAGATTCGTGTGGGCTAACTTTTTCCTTGATGGCTTTTAGCTCGGCCATCAACTCGTCATCGATCTGCAGGCGCCCCGCCGTATCGAGAATGACCACGTGGATCATTTCTTTCGATGCCGCTTCGACAGCGCCTGCACAAATCCTGACTGGATCTTTCTCTTCGCTCGCTTGGTAAACCTTAATATCCAAGTCGCGGCCGATCACGTTCAACTGCTCGATCGCTGCTGGACGATATACATCCGCAGGAACAAGCAGGCAATTCTTTCCCTTCTGTTTGAACCGGTTGGCCAATTTGCCTACCGTCGTGGTCTTACCCGATCCCTGCAGCCCCATCATCAAAATAACTGTTGGCGGATTCGGCGCCAGTTTCAGCTCGCTGAAATCGTCGCCCAGCAGGGACACCAACTCGTCGTTGACGATCTTGACCATCTGGTGTCCCGGCGTCAGGCTCTTAAGCACCTCCTGTCCGACCGCCTTTTCGCGCACATCTTCAAGAAAAGGCTTGATCGCCGCCAAGCTGGCGTCCGCTTCGATCAGGGCCACCCGGATTTCCCGGAGGGCCTCGTCCACATCGGCTTCCTTCAGAACGCCACGACTCTTCAGTCTTTTATAAATCGTCTCCAGACGACTAGAAAGATTTTCAAACATTTAAAACTTCAAAAACGCTTTTTTTAGCGGAGTTTATGGGATTCTGTGAACGCGTTAGTATATAATACCCCCGGGTAAAGTCAACCGGATAATATTCGCTCCCATGTCCTCAAAAGCTGTTGTTTTATTGAGCGGTGGACTCGACTCCACCACCACACTCGCCATCGCCCAAAACAAGGGATTCGAGACGCTCACCCTCAGCTTCGATTACG
>CAJWLY010000127.1 GCA_913043155.1 uncultured Nitrospinaceae bacterium
CGTCCGCATTTCACCACCAAGAAACGGGGAGCCGGGCTTGGGCTAGCCATCGTCAACCGGATCGTCGTCGACCACAACGGAACCATCACTGCACGCGAAAATAACCCCAGGGGAACGGTATTTGAAATCGAACTCCCCTACCCGCCTGCCTCTCTAAAACCAGATTCCTTTTCAAAAACCCAGTTCCCAAAAACTTCCTCTCCATCCTAAATTACTTGATCGAGCTTTTCATTCTCCCTAATTTGGTTTAAAATCTGCGTATCTTTTCTCTGGCTTAAAAGACCTTTGCCTTCCACGTGGAAACCATTTTATGAAATCCTTAAAACTATCGCTTGATGATACAACCTATGAACAGTTGCATGCCCGGTGTGGAGGTGATGAAGAGGCCATGAAAGGTTTTGTAGCCAAGGCAATCGTAGACTGGCTAGCAGACTCATATCACAAGACGTCGGAGGACCCTGAAAAAAATATCGGGAACCTGGACGAGTATTTGAAGTCGGGCAAACCAGGAACACGCTCTTACGGAATCAAAGGCCAAGGTTGGTGACTTTCATCCCCAAAAAATCAGATTTATGATAAAAACGCATGACCTCCTGATCGGCAAGGAATGGCGAAAAAGTGCTCACACCGTTCCGGTTGTAAATCCGTTCACCCAAGAAGCATTTGCCGAGGTATGCTTGGCTGGCGAACAAGAAATCGAGCAGGCTATCGGTCTGGCGGAAAAAGCGTTTCAAACCACACGCACCCAACCCGCCTACCTTCGGAGCCGCATTTGCGCCAATATCGCCCACACCCTCCGAGAACGTTCAGAAGAGTTCGCTCAGACCATCACGTTGGAATCCGGAAAGCCCCTAACTTATGCAAGAGCAGAGGTGGCGCGATCGTCCTCGACGTTCGAAATCGCTGCTCAGGAGGCACTTCGACTGGATGGCAAATTGCTAACTCTGGATATCACCGAAGCGACACGAGGCAAGGCAGGGCTCACCCGGCGTCGCCCTATCGGCCCTGTCGCTGGAATCTGCCCGTTTAATTTTCCACTTAACCTGGTATCCCATAAAGTTGCGCCAGCTCTAGCCTGCGGGAATCCGATCGTGATCAAACCAGCTTCCTCCACGCCGCTGACGGCGCTTCTTCTTGGTGAAGTGATCTCAAATACGGAAGCAACAGAGGGCAGCTTTAGTGTCGTGCCCTGCCGTGGGAAAGACGCAGCGCCACTGGTTGAAGACCCGCGTTTCAAGATGATCACATTTACAGGGAGTCCGGGTGTGGGCTGGGACATCAAACGTCGCGCTGGCAAAAAGAAAGTGGTTCTGGAGTTGGGAGGAAATGCAGGGGTCATTGTCGAACCTGATGCTGACGTCGACCTGGCCGCCAAAAAGATTGCCTTTGGTGCGTTCGTTTATTCAGGCCAGGTATGCATCTCCGTCCAACGCGCCTACATCCATGCCTCCCGGTATGATGAGTTCCTGGACAAACTTATGACAGAAACCGCATCGTTTAAATCGGGCGATCCCTTGGATGAATCGGTCACCTTTGGCCCCATGATTGATACGGAAAACGCCGAGCGCATCGAAGCTTGGATCTGCGAAGCTACCAACGCCGGAGCAACGGTTGTAACCGGTGGCAAGCGCGAAGATGCTTTTTATCCTCCCACAATCATAACGGGCGTTGATCCCAAACTTTCGGTCTCGTGTGACGAAGCGTTCGGACCCACCCTCGTCATCGACTCGTACACCGATTTCTCCGAGGCGGTCGAAAGAGTCAACAATTCAGACTTCGGATTGCAGGCCGGGGTCTTTACCAATCAAATGGACAAAACCCTTCGCGCCTTCAACCAGCTAGAGGTTGGAGGCGTTATCATCAACGATGTTCCTACATTCCGCGTTGACAACATGCCCTATGGTGGGGTCAAGGATTCTGGGTTCGGACGCGAAGGCATTAAATACAGCCTTGAGGAAATGACCGAGCTCAAACTCCTCGTATTCAATCACCTCATCGAAGGCTAAGACCATGCCCAACAACCCGAGATTCAAAGACAACGGCAACGGCACGATAACCGACCTGAAGATGAAACTGACTTGGAAGAAAACCGATTCGTTTCAGGATACGAAAAAATGGATGAACTGGTTCAAATGCCAGGACTACACGGAAATCATCAACTTGGAGCGGTTCGCTGGGGCTGAGAACTGGCGCTATCCTAATCAGGAGGAAGCTTGGAGTCTGTTTGATCTCAACAGTAAAAACACCGACAAATACGGGGATGAAATCTATCTCGACCCTGCTTTCGAGTCAGGAAGCGGTGGAACCACCTGGACCTTAGACGAAAAGGATTCCTCTGCCCTAGTCATCCAGTACGAAGACGGGCAGAAAGTTTGGCCATCCAAGTACGCCAACCTGAATATGTGTGTGCGGCTGGTACGTCCTATCACCTGACTAATGAAATTCGGCTGAAGACCGCAGGGGACGGACCACCTGTATCCTGGGTGGGTGCGGTCCCCGGTAGTGAGACCAAGGCTGAACCACAAACCGGATCGTCGCCATCTGGGACTCGAGTGTCTTGAACGTACGCGGATGCATCCGCCGCGCCCCTAACTCTAAGCGCAGAACACTTCCTTCCGGCAAAGTGAATGGTTTGAAAGCCGTTCCTTGGAGATCGACCTGAACTGACCCGTTTCCACCCTCCTCCACGGCCTTGCGGCCTTCGGCAAAAGGATTGCCCTCTCCCCCCTCGACGTAAATCCTCCAGAAATAATCAGTGTCGAACCCGCGGGCATGAGCAGTGACAAGGATCGGATCCACAAACCGCACTATGTCGTTTCCATTTTCGCGGAGAAAGTAAAGATTGGCAGGTGCCCAAGTTGAAAGATCCTTCTCAAAAGCGTCGCGCGCCATCCGAAGGCATCGAGGATCTTTTAAAAAATCCTGCACGGTCATGCGGTGAGCACGAATCAGATCTCTTCTCAGATTTAGGGAGTCTGGATGGCTTAAAAAACATGCTGCCAGTGCAAGAACGCGGTCCTTATCGGAGGAAACAGAAACCACCCCAAGAGTTTCCCGAAGCCATTGCACGATTTTTCCTTCCAACTCGGGATAGTATCCCCGGCTGACCTCAACCAAGATAGCTCGAATTTCATTCCAGGCCGCATCATGCCTTGCATTTTCCAAGTTAGCGAAGATCCATTCCTCAAACGTTTCGCTCCCTGACCCACCAGAAAAATACTCCCGACCGCCAAACACGTGCTCTTTTAAAAATTGATAGCGTCGCGGATGGGTATACCGAAAATATGGGTAGTGAATATATGCCGCCACTGAGTTGGCAAAGTCCTCCTGTGGGTTCTGCCGGGAGTAGGTGGGAAGATGCCGGATGGAGACCGGGGCATAGTTACTTACTTTTGGATCGTTCACCAACGCGTATAGAAAATCACTGTCCTGTACTCCGTCCATAGCAAAAATATGGAGCACCCGAAACTTCGTCAGAGAAAGCCACTCATCTGAAAAACTAGGGAATTTATTGACAAAGTCGAACGCGTGAGCCATCTCGTGATGGACAATATTGATCAGGTCCGCACGATCCTCATAAAAGAGAGCGTTGTAAAATTCGACACGGAGGTCTTGATCCTCTATGAAGACTTTATAGGACTGAGAGGACTTTTCATAAATAGTGGAAAAGGAGGGAAGCGTCGCAGCAGGAACGTTTCCTGAGATTTCGTTAGCCGAATTTGAAACAATACGCTCAAGCCGGTACAAGCCTTTCAAGCCTCGGAGATGATAAAGAGATTCAGGAAGTTGATCGAATGCCTCGTGCAAAACCTTAATCTCTTCGGGAGCCCATCCTCGCTCAAGATCAACCAGCTTATAACCGAACTTTTTAAAGAACTTCTTCTTGAGCGTTGTAGCCTCCTCGTCATAGTTGCCCTTATATTCGTAAAACGGCCGATCAGACGAAGTTTCTCCCTGAACCACAGAAGTTCCCCACCCAGCGAACAGCAGCGGAAAAATAGCCCACCAGAATTTTAAACTGATTTTCACAAATTAAATTCCCAACGAAAAAACACAGTAATATATATTAGCGTAACAGAAGCTTTCGGCAGAAGCGATTTCCGAATAGCTCTAAATTTTATCCATTAGCATGGCTATGAAAAATCCGTTTGAAATATTTATTGGACAATAGTGACTTATTCCCAGTTTTTTAAAAAACCCAATTTTGGCTTACTGCGCTTAGGGTTTTTAGCCTTTCCTTTTTTTGCGGACATCTTACCTCCCAATCTTTGGATTTCTTGGGCAAGAATATCGCAATTTCGTACGAGGCGTTTGATCTCTCGTTTTTGGGCCTCAATCAGATCCTCCTGAACCTTAATTATTTTTTCCTTATCGGTTAGTATGCTGCCAGATGAACCGGATTTCTTTGCAGCTTTCTTCGCAACTCTCTTTTTAGTCACCATAACTCGTTCCTCTCTCGCCCAAATAAAAAAGGGGCAACCGCACTGGTTACCCCCCCTTGCATCTTTCTGGCCAGACTCATACAAACCTGTAAATGTTCAGCTTTTGCTGTCGCTGATGACCTTGAGAACGGACTCCAGTTCGGAGATAATCTTTTTCTTCTGGGAGAGGAAGGTTTCGCGGTCGAACCCGAGAGACAACTGGGCGCTTTTTTTCCGCTTTTCCTTCAGTTTTTTCTTGGCCCCGGCGATGGTGTATTTA
>CAJWLY010000128.1 GCA_913043155.1 uncultured Nitrospinaceae bacterium
ATGAAAAAGAAGATTATTTTGCTTGTAGCAGTTATCTTCACCCTGACCATGGTCGGTTCGGCCTACGCTGCTAAGAACTGTCCCCAGCCGCGCACAACCAAATCGGCTCCGGCCGCGATCGCTAAGAAAGATAATACGAAAAAGGCCAACAAGGCCAATGGGAAGAAGGTTTATCATAAGACGGCGAAGCCGATGACCTGCAAGATGTGTCATGGCGACAAGGGTGCCGGTGACGGCAAACTGGGTAAGGCTTTTAAGCCCCCCGTCGCTCCCCGCAACTTCACGTGTAAGAAGACGATGAAGAAAATTTCACCGGGGCAGATGTTCTGGATCATCAAGAATGGTTCGGATGGTACTGGCATGGCAGCCATGAAGATTTCCGAAAAGGAAATCTGGGACGTCATTAAGTACATCCGTACAGACCTCATGAAGTAACTGAAAACTTGTTTTGGATTCAGGGGCAAACTGCCAGTCGGTGGTTTGCCCCTTTTTTTGTTTGGGTTTAATCCAAGGGGATCTCGAAACTGAATTCGGTGCCTTTGCCAGTTTCACTGTGGACCTTCATTTTGCCGTGATGGGCGTCGATCATTTTTTTTGCGATCGCTAGACCTAGCCCGGTTCCACCCTCTCCACCGGTGGGTTTAGAGCTGAGCTTCCCGAACGGCAGAAACAGCTTGTCCCGTTCCTCTTCCTTGATACCGGGCCCTTCGTCGCGTACGGATACCTGGACGCGCTTGTTGATCCGTTTCAGGCTGATATGGATCTTACTTCCGGGGGGTGTGAACTTGATAGCGTTGGTCAGTAAATTGTCGAGAACCTGTCCAATCCTCTGCGGATCGAAAGAGCACTCCGGCATGTCTTCCAGACTTGTAAGTAGTTTTATGTTTTTACCTTGCGCCATGTAATCGTAGAGCCGGACGCGTTCCTCAATGAGTTCGCCGATGGAACTTGATTTTAGGCTCAAAGTGAGTTTCCCGCTTTCAATGACGGAGAGGTTTAGGAGGTCATTGACCAGAGCCAGCATATTGCCGCTGGCACTGTGGATGATCTCAAGGAATTCCTTGCGTGCTCCTTCCTTCAACTGGTCTCCCTTACTTAGGAGAAATTTGGAATAACCTTGGATGGAAGTGAGTGGATTGCGCAAGTCGTGAGAGGCCATTCCCAGAAGTCGGTTTTTTGTTTCGTTTAACTCGGAAAGTGTTTGGTTCTGTTCTTCCAATTTATTTTTGAGTGTCTGTAGCTGAATGTGTTTACGAATCCGGGCGCATACCTCTTCTTGACGAAACGGTTTGGTGATGTAGTCGACACCGCCCGCGGAAAAACCAATGACGATATCTTTGGTCTGATTTTTCGCCGTAAGAAAAATGACTGGAATGTTGCAGGTTGATTCGTCTTCCTTTAATCGGCGGCAAGTTTCGTATCCGTCGATTCCAGGCATCATGATGTCGAGCAAGATAAGGTCGGGTTGAATTTCTGAAACCAGATTGAGTGCATCCTCTCCGCTGGTAGCGACCGAGAGCGTGCACCCTTCCGGCTCCAGAGTTTGGAAAAGGATGTCGATATTAGCGGGTGTGTCGTCCACTACTAAAATTTTTATTGGTGTGGAGGATTCAGTTGGAACATTCATGTTTCGGGTGCCTTCTGGGAATTAAATAATTTACAGAATAGAACTTTTCCAAGGCGTATTCTCCTAGAAATAACGATCTGACCAAAAAGCGAAAGTCCCCTTGTGCTCCCGAACAAAGTGAGGAGCAGACTTTCTCTTCTTTCCACGCAAGGGAGTCAGGGGATGTTGTGAAAATGGCCTTAATCTCGGGAATCTTTTTTTTTCAATTATCTCCTTTGATTTGTTCAAGAACATGATGGATACCATCCATATCATATTTTTCCACAAACGGATAAAGGTGCTTCAAAAGAGAACGTCCGTTTTCTCCCAGGGCGATGGTTTCGGCTAGGCAGTCTTTGAGGTCGGAAATGTTATGTAGGCGTGCGGCTTCCCTTAGGCGGACATAGAGATTATCGGGGATGTGGATTTGGGGTACTTGTGCGGAGGCACCATGGGTGAGTTGGTTAGGATCGGATTCCTCGTATTCAAATTCAACGTGAAGTAACCGGGTCATACACGCTAAGACTTGTTCCATTTGAACAGGCTTTGAGATGAAATCATTACATCCGACGGAGATGAAATCCTTTCGCTCGTTGTTCAAGGCCGATGCAGAAACGGCGACAGTCTTAATCTGCCCGTCAGGAAACTCCCTGTTGATTTCTTTAATGGCCTCGATCCCGTTCATAATCGGCATGCGCATGTCCATGAACACGATGTCGGGCCGATGAGCACGGACTCGGTCAACAGCGTCGCGCCCGTTTTCAGCGACGAAAGTTTCCACCCCTACACTTTCCAAGATTTCGGAAAGAACATTGCGGTTGGTTGTGTCGTCATCAGCGACTAGGGCCTTGACCTGTTGCCCCTTGGCTAGGTGGGATACATTCGACCCCAGAAGTGCCCTCGGAGCGATTTCCCCAATGGCGGGTGGGAGGTGTACAGTAAAGACAAATCGGGAGCCTTCGCCTACGGCAGACTTAAGGACGAGGTTGCCGCTCATTAATTCGATTTGCTTGCGGGTGATGGCCAACCCGAGACCAGTTCCTTCCTGTTTTTCATTGTTGCCCGCTTGCTGAAAAGGTTCGAATATACGGCTGCGCATATTTGCAGGGATCCCCTGGCCCGTATCGATTACTTCGAACAGGTAGTGGTTCGATTCTTCGGTGGCCCATTTAAGCGAGATGCTTCCTGACTCTGTGAATTTGACGGCATTACTGAGCAAATTGATCAAAATTTGCTTGAGCTTAAATTCGTCTCCGTGGACAGGAAGAGATGGCTCGTCCAGGCCATCCAACCGCCACTGCAGATTTTTTTCCTCGCACTGGGGTTCTATTATTGCGGCGACGGTGCGAACGGTTTGATTGAGGTCAAAATCCAAGGGTTGAAGCTCCATTTTCCCCGCTTCAATTTTAGAGAGGTCGAGAATATCATTGATGATTCGAAGCAAGTGATCGCCACTGTGTAGGATGCACTCGATGTTTTTCTTCTGGGTTTTATCGAGTGTTTGGTTGCGCTGTAAAATTTGCGCATAGCCAAGAATGGCGTTCATGGGAGTGCGTATCTCGTGGCTCATGTTGGCTAGGAAGGAACTTTTAGCTTGGTTGGCCGCTTCCGCTTCGTTTTTGGCGGTGTGCAGTTCTTTTTCGGTCAGTTGGCGCGCCTTCACTTCCAATTTGAGCCGGGTTCGGACTGTCGCTATTTCAAATATTGTGGCAATGAAAACGAAACATACGAAAACGCCGAATGAAAGCCAGAACACATACGCGCGGCTGGGCCCATTCTTGAAATCACGGGTGCCCTGCCAGATCAGGTGCCATGGGCGGCCGGAAATACTGAGCGGAGTTTGTTGTTTTCCGATGGCGTCATCGCGTAATTTCCCGTGTATTCTGTTACTTGGGTCCGTTGCATCTTTATCAAAAATGGTAAGACTCAGGCCTTGAGCCATATAGGGATGGATCATCTGCTCCATCATGTCGTCCACCCGATAAGCACCAATTACAGTTCCTCTGAACAGGCGCCTTCTCTCTTCAGCTGTTTCTGGAACGCCGCTTCCCTCATAAAAGGGGGCGAAAATCAGAATTCCTTTTCGTTGGTCGCCTTCAAACCAGCGGCGGGTGACGCTTGCGGTGGTTGTTCCCGAGTCTCTGGCCTTCATGATGTAGGACAATAATTCGGGTTGACTACCTGCATCGAAACCCAGGAGTGCTTCGTTGCCTGTGTAAGGTTCTATATAGTAGATGGGGAAGTATTCACTTCTCGGTTCGGCGGGGCGCATTGATTTCGCTTCATCCTGTTCCCTAAATCGGAAACCAGGAAAGCCATCGCGTTGTGCCATGGATTCTAGCACCAGCCGCTGGTTCAGGGGGGTACGGGGAACCCATTGAAAGGCCTGTATGAAACCGTGCCTTTGCAGAAGGGGGGTGACGAAGGTTTTGAATTCGGAACGAGTGACCGTTTTAAATGTGCCAAACAGTGAAACGATTCCCATCAACTCTCGATCAATTACCTCAAGCTCTCCTCCAAGGATGAGCGTG
Source organism: uncultured Nitrospinaceae bacterium (assembly GCA_913043155.1). Taxonomy (GTDB): domain Bacteria; phylum Nitrospinota; class Nitrospinia; order Nitrospinales; family VA-1; genus CAJWLY01. The sequence continues at coordinate 4,138 of CAJWLY010000128.1, forward strand.
TTCTCCTTTGCTTCTTGTTCGAGTTTTTGCAACCATGCTCCCTTTTCCTGTTTCCAAACATTGTTGCGCGTGACTAGCGACAGAACTAGCCCGACGAACAGAATTCCCAGGGTGGGGTAGGTTAGTTTTTTTAGAAAGGCAAGTTTGTTCAGAAACATGGCATAATTTTTCAGAAAAAATATTCAGGGTAATACCGAATATCATTTCGGCAGATGCCTGCTATCAGAATAGCTTGTTTTTTGGCGGATATCACTTTTTTGTTTATCTAGGGAGTCTGGGGAATATAAGCTGTAAGAAATTATAGTCGCTGACTGTTGGATTAAATTAGATTGATTTGGTTTGAACAATCGCTTGTCCATCCTTCTTCGGTTCTTTCGTCAGGCAGGGTGATTAGGTTCCCTATTCCTCCAACATGTAAGGTGGAAAACGAGTGAGCATATGTTGATGCAAATATTAAAACGAGCGTCACGACTGAGCGCATCCTGTTTTTTGATCTTATTGTTTTTGGCTGTTC
>CAJWLY010000129.1 GCA_913043155.1 uncultured Nitrospinaceae bacterium
GCATTGCCGGGTAGCTACGTTCGGAAAGGATAACCGCTGAAAGCATCTAAGCGGGAAGCCAACTCCAAAACTAGATATCCCTTCCTCCTTCGGGAGGACGGTAGACCCCTTGTAGACTACAAGGTTGATAGGCCGGGTGTGTAAGCACAGCAATGTGTTCAGCTAACCGGTACTAATTGGTCGTGAGGCTTGACCTTAAATTTTTCCTCACGCTTACTTCAAACGAATTCAATTGTCAGATTTTTTTTAAGTTTCCGGTCTTGATAGCGAAAGGGTCACACCCGTTCCCATTCCGAACACGGAAGTTAAGCCTTTCTGCGCCGATGGTACTGCATGGGTGACCGTGTGGGAGAGTAGGACGAGGCCGGATCATATTTCAAACCCCGTCCCTTATCTGGGACGGGGTTTTTTTTACCCCCCCCTCCCCCATAAAAATCTACCCCTTTGAAGTTGATCCGGGCACGTTCGCTTTTCACTCCACCCCCCTCTAAAATAGACCAAAATGAGAAATTGAAATGCTCCCTCAAAGCCTTACAAATCACGCTATTTTAAGTCCTTTTTCGTTGACAAAAAGTACCGGCTTGGTTACTATCGCCCCTCTGTTTGTTGGGTAATTTCAGGACCTTGGCGGGAACTGGAAAAACCTAAAAAACTCGTTGTAAACCCATCAAAGTCAATAGTAAAACGGGGTCCGATGGGGAGATATTTTTGCGTATTCCGCCCCAGTGGTGCCCCGTATCTTGAACTTGTTGGAAACCGGTGGTTCGACCCCGGATCCGATCTTCAGGGAATCGTCTGATGCTGGAAAGTTACCTCGGCGCAGGTCTCATGCTTCTATTGGCAATCGGCATCGCCGTTGGCATGGTCGTGATGACCTCCTTTCTCGGTCCCAAGCGGCAGTTTGCCGATAAGATGGAGCCCTTCGAATGCGGGGAGAGTCCGATTGTTTCCCCGCACCAGCGTTTTTCGGTCAAATTCTACCTAGTCGCCGTCCTTTTTGTTCTGTTCGACATCGAAGCCGTCTTCTTTTTCCCCTGGGCAATTCTGTTCAAACAACTCGGTATATTCGGTTTTGTTGAAATGCTTCTATTTATCCTGATCCTCGGTGTTGGACTCCTCTATGTCTGGAAACGTGGGGGACTGGATTGGGAATAACGGACCAATCAACCATCAAATTTTTATAGAAACTTAATTTTCACGATAACCGGAATCAACATGGACACCAGCATCATAGACAAGATCAAAGCCAAGCACAGAAACGTGGTCATCGACTCCCACAACTTCCGCGGTGATCAAACACTGACTGTGAAAAAGGGGTGCGGATCGGAATTCTTCAAGTTCCTGCGTGATGATCCGGAACTCAACTTCGATTTTTTGATGGATCTCACGGCAGTTGACTACCTCAACCGAAAAGACGATCGGTTTGAAGTGGTCTATCATTTTTATTCGCTTAAGCATAACCATCGCCTTCGAATCAAAATTCCGGTCAGTGAATCAGACAGCACAATTAACTCGGTGACTCCGCTGTGGAAAACAGCTAACTGGTACGAGCGGGAAATCTGGGATCTTTACGGGATTAAATTCGACGGGCACCCGAATCTACGGCGCATCTTACTTTACGAGGAGTTCAAGGGACATCCCTTACGAAAAGACTATCCCGTAAACAAGCGGCAACCTTTAATTGGTCCACTGAACTAGGCGAGGGGAAAATTCCCTATGATCATCGACCTGACAATCACTCTCGTTAAAATACTTTTTATTCTAGCCATCACGGTCGGCTTTTTTGCACCGATCCTGACTTGGGTGGAGCGCAAGCAGAGTGCCGTCATGCAAGATCGCATCGGGGCTAACCGGGCAGACATCATGGGCTTTACGGCGCTAGGCCTGTTCCATGCCATTGCTGATGCGGTTAAAATGTTCACCAAGGAGGACTTCATCCCAGACGGGGCCAACCGGTTCCTACACACCCTCAGCCCCATCATTGCCGTCATTCCAGCCATCCTGACCTTTGCGGTTATTCCTTTCGGCGGCCAGTACGAGCTGTGGGGACAAGATGTCAACCTTGTGATTTCCGACCTTGATGTGGGGTTACTGTTCGTCTTCGCGATCGCTTCGCTGGCTACCTACGGCTATGTTGTCGCAGGCTGGGCGTCTAACAACAACTGGTCATTATTGGGCTCGATGCGAACGGCGTCGCAGATGATTTCCTACGAAGTCACGATGGGCCTCACCATCATCGGCGTACTGATGGTTTACGGAACGATGAAGCTCACCGAAATCGGTGCGGCCCAAGAAGACATCCTAAACTGGGGAATTTTTCTGCAGCCTGTCGGATTCTTCATGTTCTTCGCCGCATCTATTGCCGAGAACAAACGCATCCCCTTCGATGCTCCAGAAGCTGAATCAGAACTGGTCGCAGGTTACTTCACCGAATATAGCGGTCTCAAGTTCGGCATGTTCTTTATGGCCGAGTTTATCGAGATGGTTTCGATCGGGGCAATCGTCACCATTCTATTTTTTGGAGCGTGGCACATTCCATTTGTAACGACAGCCACCCTCCTCTCATGGTTTGAAATTCTTGGCACGAATGGAGCTAATCTCATGGTGATGTTAATTCACATCGCCGTGTTTTTTGCCAAGGTAATCTTCTTTATCTGGTTTCAAATGACGATCCGGTGGACACTTCCCAGGTTCCGCTACGATCAGATCATGAAACTCGGGTGGAAAATCCTTTTACCGCTCTCGCTGGTCAACATCGTCGTGACGGGGCTAGTGATCCTCGCGGTTCATTGATTGGGGCGTTCATCCATGGCTTACTACGTCAATCGAAATGTAAAAATGACATGGTGGGAGCGGTTATATCTCCCTGAAGTTTTGAGGGGCATGTACATCACATCGCGTCATTTCTTTTTAAATTTATTCGGATTCATTCCATTTTTTCTTGGGCAAACAAAAAAACGTAAAATTTTTACTGTGTATTATCCGGAAGAGATGGCTCATATTCCCACTGCTTATCGAGGTCGACCGGTTTTAGCGCTCAACGAACATAACCGTCCCAACTGCGTGGCCTGCGGACTCTGTGAAGCCGCCTGTCCCGCATACTGTATCGACATCACTCCATCGGAAAACACCGGAAAGCAAAACGAAGTGGAACGGTGGCCCAAAGAATTCACCATCAATTACGCCGTCTGCATCTTCTGCGGGAACTGTGAAGAAGCCTGCCCTGAAGAAGCCATCTTCATGAGCGACGATTACGAAATTCCCATGCTAGACCGCAAAAAGATGAAATATAACTTGGAACAATTGTTGGTGCCTATCGACAAGCTTAAGGACCGGGTCGAGTTCACGAGGAAAATGTACGGAAAATGGAACTATTAATCTTCTATCCGCTGGCCGGTCTCTGCGTGATTTTCGCGCTGGGGGTGGTGTTCAATAAAAATCCGATCGGATCGGCCATGTCGTTAATTGCCATGATGCTGGGTCTGGCCGGGATCTTTGTCCTTCAGCAGGCGCATTTCATTGCCATTTTGCAGATCATCATCTACGCCGGCGCAATCATGGTTCTATTCATGTTTGTTATCATGCTCCTCAATTTGAAAGGCGATGACGCGGTATGGAAGAAGCGGGAAAAAAATACACTCTTGACCGTGCTGACCGGACTTTTAATTGCGGGAGTTCTTTACAAAGTGCTCGAGATCACCTCCGCGGGTGAATTCGACTCTCCCGCACACGTGCTCGAAACGTTCGGGACCGTGCGGGAAGTGGGAACAATTCTATTCACTGAATTCGTACTGCCATTTGAGGTCGCCTCCATCCTGCTTCTAGTCGCCATGATCGGAGCAGTGGTACTGGCCAAATCCAAGGTCGATTGATATGGACATAAGTTTCGATGCTATTCCGTTAGCGCATTACCTGCTGCTCAGCGCCACGCTGTTTGTCATCGGGGTGATGGGTGTACTTATGCGGCGTAATGCCATCGTGGTCTTCATGTCCATCGAGATCATGCTGAACGCGGTCAATATTTCGCTGATCTCTTTCGACCGCTACTTGAATCAACACGACGGACAGATATTCAGTTTTATGGTCATGTGTGTGGCGGCGGCTGAGGTTTCTGTCGGACTGGCAATCATCATTGCTTTGTTCCGCAACAAACCGACAGTCAACCTAGATGAATTTAATATTATGAAGTCCTGAGGACAAACTATGCTACTGAAACTGGCCTGGCTGGTCCCGCTGTACCCGCTTATCGGTGCCATCATTAACGGGTTCTTTGGCCTGCGCATTGGGAAAAACGCTGTTGGTCTCATTGCCGCCGGATCGATAGGGTTGTCCTTTCTCACCACCCTGTTTATCTTCGTCGGTCTCCTGTTGACCCCCGCTGAGGAACGTATTTTCGAGCAGGTGCTGTTCACCTGGATGGCCGCGGGCGACTTCATGGTCGATTTCGGATTCCAGATCGATCCCCTGTCCATGACAATGATGCTTTTCGTGACCGGCGTCGGATTCCTCATCCACGTCTACTCCATTGGCTACATGCACGAAGAGTTCAGTTACTACCGCTTCTTCGCCTACATGAACCTGTTTATGTTCTCCATGCTGCTTCTGATCATGGGAAACAACTTCCTGCTCATGTTCATCGGATGGGAAGG
>CAJWLY010000130.1 GCA_913043155.1 uncultured Nitrospinaceae bacterium
GAACTCTAAATGCTTTCCCCATGGTTCCCTCCACCGTAAAAAAAATGTTCGATTGATTTTTTTTATCTAACCGCTCAAACTTTTCGGTACTCAGCCCGTGTGGGGCTTTGGTTGAGCACCTCAACAGGAAACTTCCGGCTCATACAGGCAATTGGGTTCCTCGGCGAGAAAATCGCCCTCTTCCTCAAAGGCCCGGGCCCTGCAGCCGGAGCATATTCTTTTAAATTTACAGATTCCGCACTTACCCTCCAAAAGCTCCGGTTCCCGCAAGGAATCAAAGATTGTGGAGTTTTTCCAGATCGTGCTGAGACTCTCCTCCCGTATATTTCCGCAAACCGTGGGAAGATAACCGCAGGGAAAGACCTCGCCTTTATTGGAGACGAAGCAGATTCCTGTTCCCGCAAGGCACCCTTTGGTCATATGGTTGAATTTTTCGGTATCCTTCCTTTTCGGGAGCGAGCTTCTGTTCTCAGCCAGGATACGGAAATAATGTGGGGCGCAGACCGGTCGAATGTGAAGTTTTCCTTCCCGGGAGAATTCATGAATCTTGAGGAGGGTTTGCTCGTACTCTTCCGAGGTCAACTGAAACTCTTCCTTGATCTCCATGCCGCAACCTACCGGCACCAGGAGAAAGGGATGAAGGGCGGCGGCACCAAGCTCCAGGGTCAGGCGATAAATTGCCTCAAGCTCATGAAGGTTGTGCCTGGTGAACGTGGTATTGACTTGAAAGGGAACACCCACGTCGACGAGATGCAAGATCCCTTGAATGGCCTTGTCAAAGGAGCCCGGCATCTTGCGAAAACTGTCGTGTGTTTCCCGGTTGGAGCCGTCCAGGCTGATGGAAACCCGCCGAATGCCCGCGGAAGCTATTTCCTTCGCCACGGGAAGGTCAATCATGGTTCCATTGGTAGCCAACGCTACCGGGACGCCTTTTTGATCAGCATACCGGGCGATATCGAAAATATCCGGGCGAACCATCGGTTCGCCTCCGCTTAACACAAGAACGGGCTTATGATCAAAATCCTGGGCCAGGCCGTCAATGAATTGGTAGGACTCCTGCAGTGACAGGTCCCCGCTCGACATTTCTTTTCCAACCTCAAGGCGTCTGCAATGCACGCATTCCAGGTTGCAGGCCGCGGTCGTTTCCCAAAACACCAGGGAAAGCGGGGTTTTGTTTTTGGACGCCATTTTTTAATCCCAGGCTTAAATCAAATTCCTGTTACTAAACTGGACAAACTCAAAATTGCTCCAAAAGTTGTTCCACCTTCTTTTTATAATCCTCTTCGGAGATCAGGTTCTCCTCTTTCCACTCCTTCAGCGTCTTTAACTTTTCTTTTGTCGTGCTTCCATCCGAAGGAAGCGTTTCTTGACGACCCGTTGGCGCACCCACACCGGAACCGGATGCTTTCGGTTCCCTGATCGGGGCGGTTATCCAGTAATCGTACCGGGTCTTGAACCCCAGGGTATTTTCCGAATAAAAATACTTCTGCTTCTTTCGAGGCTCCAGCTTCCAGTTGACCAAAATTTCTCCGCCTGTCTCCTGAGCCACGGACTGGTGATCCACCAGGCGGTCCATCCCCTGGATTCGGCTGAACCGCCAATTCAGGGCATGGTCTAAAACAAACACGTCCCCGGAAGTTTCCCCCCGTTTCGTGTGGATTGAAAAGTGAACGATCTCCCCGGGCTTGACCGCGCCCAGTTTTTTGACAAAGTGGTCTGAGGTCAGGGCAATGGTCTTCTTATCGAACACACGCTCGGGGTCCCCCCAAGTGTCGCTCGTAACCACGAACTTTCCCAAAAAGTGCAGATCCCACATGATCCTCTTGATACTCATGGGATCCAGCTTCAGGGGGTGCCCCAACTTCTTCCCCCGCAAAAACTCGTCGTCCTTCTGGACGTGTTGGATGCTTATTTTGCCCCGGAGCTTGGACTCGGCGGCAACCTCGCCCCAAAAAATCCATACCGAGCAACAGAGAAAAAGGACAAGCATCCCCCCGCTTGATGGTTCTCTCGGTAAACTATGGGAAAGCGGACGAATAGCCGGCTTATCCTTATATCCTTAAAAGGCTTAGAATTTTGCGTTCAAATTGACCTGGTACCGGGTATTCTCGTCGGAGTTCTGGACCGGGCCTTGAACATTCGTGAGAGTGTCGGTGTATTTTTGATTCTGGTGATAAACCCTACCGTCCATACTCACTCCACCACCGAAGCTGTAGCCAACCTGGTATCGCTGTCCATCGAAATTCGAGCTGAACCGGAAATTATCCTGGGACACCTGCCCCTGCAGCGGAACCGAATTGAGCCCGATGTCATAGTGCTTGAACTGGAAACTCCAGTCTCCTTTTTTCGTAGAAGCATTGAGTACATAACCGGTATCTTCAGAGTTTACGTTGGGACCCGTCGTGCTGTTGGCAGCGTAATGAAGGTTATCACTCCACAGGTAGTCGACCCCCAATTTGATAGGCAGATCGGTCTTGGTCTTAAACTGGACACTGCCTATATAATAATCCGCGTCGCCGCCACGGATGTTTGCAGCACCACCATCGCTCACCATCAGTGTTCCTAGGGCAGCAGTCGCTCCACCTTTGGTCAAGACCGCTTGGAGTGTCAGTCCGGTATCATCGTCCATTACCGCGTTTGTACTACTATTCGACCAACCATTTTCACTTATATAAGTGAACGTCGACTGCAGGAGCAAACTCGCGTCGTCACCGAGTCCAAGTTTGTACCCGACCCCAGCACCTTCAGGCTGGATGTCCCCGTCCCAGAACTGTTCGTTCTGTTCCCAGAAGGAGATACCGTGTTTCCCCAGCCAGAGAAAACCACCTTTACCCCACTTCGTCTCGATATAGGCCCGGTCTAGTCCGAAGTTCTGTTTGTTCCCCCCGGCTATCGCCATATCCTGATGCGGAGACTGAAGGCCGTTGGACGCGGTTGCGAACCTCAGGCCCATGGTGATTTTATCGGTTGTTTTATGCTTGAACCCGAACCGCGCCCGCATCCTTGCCCGGTCCCGGTCCCGATCAATATTGGTGCCCGTGCGGTCCTCGCGGTCTTGTTCGTACCTGACCCTGACGTCACCGAATACGCTCAGCTTGTCGCTGATCGCAACGCCCGCCGTGGCGGGAGCGGGGACAACAAGCATCCACCCCAAAACAACGAAGAGGAAGGAAACCATAGTTGCCACTGCTACGCCGCGTGAAGTTGTGCCTTTCGTCCTACCAGATTGTGTCTCTCTCATAGTTCCTCCTCCTGAAGTTTCTTGATCGTGAAATTCGTTACACCCCATCCGTACAGTCCGGATGACCATTCTCAAATAGCAGAAAACTCATCCGTTTTCAATCAGTAATTTTAATTTTTATGTTGTCCATGTAGTCCATTCCGTCACAATCCGTCTTACAAAAAAGCTTCAAGGACTTTTCTCCAAATTCGCCTGCGATCCAGGAGAGGGAGGTTTCCTTATTCAGAGCGGTGATTGTGTCAAACTTTTTTACAATGGCTTTCTTCTTGTCCACAGGACTGCCGTCCGCCTTGCTCAGTAATTTCATATTGATCCAGTGCTCTTCCTCCACTTCGGGGTCCATCTCACCGGCAAACACAAGTGTAACCTCTATCGGTGTGCCCTTGGAAACCTCGTAAACCTGCCCGTTGAGCTGGTTGCCTTCTTCGTCATAAAACCCGTCTTCATCGTCGTTGTAAATAACCAGTTTGAAAGGATCCTGCGCCGCAACCGTATCTCCGATCGGCATGAGCGCAAAGGACAGAACACAGCATGAAAGAAAAATTAATTTTAACGTTTTCATAATTTTCACTCCCCAAAAGGGTTCCAGTGATAGAAAGTGATTCATCCTAATCTCTCTAAAATTTGGGGATTTGACCCCCCTAGTAAGACCCAATACCGCGCCCATTTATTCCAGAGAAATAGGACAAACCTCAAACCTCAGGGGGCTTTAAGCATCCCCCCAGATACAAAAATCGTATCACTTTGCTCCCTTCGAGAGCATCCGCACAAATCTGAAATTCTAATAGGATAAATCCGATTCGAAAAGCGTCGGCTAGGCACTGAATACCGTCCTACTCCCTGGCTCCGTGCCTCAAAAGCAATTCAGCCACAATTCGGTGACCCTTTTTTATTGCGGCTCTCAACGGAGTCTTTCCCCGTTTTGTCCGCGAGTTTACATTCGCGCCCTTGGAAATCAGCAGTTCAACGATGGGCAGGTGCCCCCCCTTGGCTGCCCAGTACAATGGGGTGAGATGGTTTTTTGTTGACTGCGCGTCCACGTCGCTCCCCTTGGCCACGAGCAGTTCGGCGATCACCTGATTTCCCTCAAGGGCCGTAAGGTGCAACGCGGAAATCCCATCGTCGTTTCTTTCATCAACCCGTACCCCCTCATCGATAAGAAGTTTTACAATTTTTTCTCCTCCGAAAACGGCCATATGCAGCAGGGTGGTCCCAAAACTATCTTTTGCGTTGATGTTGGCCCCGTTATCAATGAGAAATTCCGCAACGTTGTATTGGCCCTTGACGACCGCCCAGTGCAGCGCCGTCAACCCCTCTTCGTCCCGGTAGTTGA
>CAJWLY010000131.1 GCA_913043155.1 uncultured Nitrospinaceae bacterium
TTGACGAGGCATCGGTCGACGGCGCGCAGGGCATTCTCATCAACGTCACGGGCGGCGAAGACATGTCATTGATGGAAGTCAATGAAGCCGCCATGCTCATCCAGAAGAATGCCCACGACGACGCTCACATCATCTTCGGTTCAGTGATCGATAACAGTATGGAAGGTCAGATGCGGGTTACAGTCATCGCAACCGGATTTGAAAAGCAGGCACAGCAGGAGCAACCCAAGCAAATGCTATTGAAGAAAGTGGTGAATACTGATATGGAGGAACCGATGCGCATGGCCGTTGGGGACAACAGCTCCCAACACCTCAAGGGACGGGCGAACGAAATCAAGGAGGAGAACCCAGATTCCACCAGTGCTCCGGTAAACTTCGACGTCCCCACGTTTCTGCGGAAACATGCAGACTGACGAGAAAAAAATCGCTCCGCCAGGACCACCTGAAAACAGAGAGGTCCGAGGAAGCCAAATTGAAGGGACTCAAGGTGAGAGTTCGTTGACTCTCCAGTTGTATTCCAAGTAGGACACGCGAACGGCAGGGCTTTTCAGCGCTTCTCTTTCTTCTGAGGGCACGTAGGGCTGAAGAAATTGGAGCACCCCCCCGCGGGGCTCGAAATCCTCCTCGAACCAGTCGAAAATAGGGGATAGGTAGACCCTCTTCCTTCCTGCGTCGACCCGCATCCCCTTTCCCGGATTTTCAAGAAACATTTTCATCTGCGCATCGAGTTGCACATCAAGCGTTTCCGCCTTAAACACTTCCTTTAAAAGATCAGGACAACTTACCGACGCGCAAACAATGGCCACATGGATTCGCGGCTCTCCCATCTTGCGTAGGATTTCATGCTCGACTTCATGGAGTGTGTACTCCCTGCCACCCACAATTCCTGCCAAACGTTTCCAAACGGGTTTAAAAAAGTTCCCGACATCCCGGATGCTCTTCAGCGGGTGATGGTCGACCACCTTCTTCACTGCGAATATGTTATAGACATTGATCCAGAATGCCATCTTTTCCTCATGCGATTTAAGGCCCGACGGGGCAAACTTTTCCAACCCGCTAATTAGGCGGGAAAATCCCGGATCGATTTTAAGTCTCCCGTAATCGACCGCGTTGAGCCGAATATTGTCAATCACGTGCGGCTTGACATATCTCTTAAGCAGACTGCCCCATTCGGTAAAATCGAATGGTTCCGCAAACGAAACGACTGGCACCGGAAATACCATTATAGTGAAGAAAAAAACCACCAGCCTTGAACGATACCAAGTGCCGTTTGATCTTTTTTCTATCGGCTGGGTATCTGCTGGAGATGTATTCATAGCCAGTCTTTTTAAAGTAAAAATCATCGCCCTAATATACAATTTCGTCTCATTAGTATAACCTTGCAGGAGCAACTTACATCGGTTTTATAATTTCTCCTAGCATGAGTGCTGCAATGAATGAATTCCCCTCAGAAAACAGTGTCACAACCGACCCGAGAAATTTATTTTATATTTCCGACCTCGACGGCACGCTTCTGAACCACGAAGGTCAGCTCCCGAAAGCTTCGATCAACAGGCTTAACCGGCTCATTGCCCGGGGACTAAACTTTACCATTGCCACCGCCCGCAACTACGACTCGGCCTACCCAATCCTGAGCGGGCTCAACCTCAGGCATCCAGTCATCCTGTTCAATGGAGTGTACCTTACTGAATTACATACTGGGAAAAACGTCTTTTTCTCGGATTTCATTTCAAAGGATGTTATCGATCACATGATGGACATTGTCGAGCCCCGCGGGATTCATCCTTTCATTTACACTTACGGAGACAAACACCGAGTGTATTATCGAAGTGCTACCAATCCTGGCGCGTTGGACTATATTAACAGCCTCAACGGCGAAGGACGGTTGCAGAAGGTAACCGAATACGTCTTTACCGAATCCGAGCGTATTTCCGGATTCCTACTGATCGACACCCGCGAAGTGCTGGAGCCTATTTACAACAAATTGCAGACCCGATATGTCGACGAGTTAAATATTTATTTTGCGCGGGATGTCTCAAATCCCGGATTCTACTGGTTACAGAGCTTTCACCATGAGGCCAGCAAGGGACGGATGCTTAAGCGGATGGCCGAGAACCTAGATGTCCCCCTTTCCCAAGTTGTCGTCTTCGGCGATTATTTGAACGACCTGGACATGTTCAAGGTAGCCGGGCGCGCCATTGCCGTAGCCAATGCCCTCCCCGAGGTACAGTCCGCTGCCCACGAAATTATAGGAAGCAACACCGAACAGGGGGTGATCGCGTATCTGGAATCACTCTGGGAGCCTAAATAAAATGCGTCTTAAATTTGTCGAAGAATGGGATCGCCTGTAGGAGCATGCATGGAGGCTCAGCACACACCATAAATATCTTTACCCCTTTATGGAACGATGACCAATTGCTAGAATGTGGGCTTTACAATATGCCAAATTAAGGAAGATCATATGGCAGATAGCGAGTTTCCCGAGGAAGCTGACAAATCCATATACCAGCGCGACAAGGCTGCAAAGGAACCGGTGAAGCCGGAGGATGCCCCCAAAGCCAAGCCCAAGCCTAAACCACGCAAACTGTTCGTCCCCAAAAAGCTGGTTAAAAAATCCGACAAACCACAGGAATACCGAGTGCGGAACATCCGGGTTTCCACGCTGGATGCGGCGAACCTGTTTCGCCAGACCCTCCTCGACTTCCAGCTAGAGCTTGCAGCAGAACCGAAGGATAATCCGGACAAGGTTTTCCACGACCGGGAGAAGCTGGAAAACTATTTCTCTCGCATCGCCAAAAAATATAGCATCTGTTCCACACGCAAGCTGGGCGGAAATATGGGCTGGATTTACGAAGGGATGAAGATCCAGGAAGAGATCATGATTTACGAAGGGATAGGGATGAAGATCCAGGAAGAGATCATGACGAAAGATCTGGTGGACACCGTGTTAAATACTGAAAAATATATCATCTCCGAACCGATTCGGACGCGCCTTGGTTACCACCTCATTCTTGTATGCGAACAAAGAGACCACGTGAAAGAGGAAAAACTCAGTGACCCGCTGAAGCCCAAAGCTCCACCTTCGGGATCACCCTACTCTTAAGTTCTTATATTTAATAACTTATTAACAAGCCGCAAAAACTGGCTTAAAAAGTTCGTGAACAATTTATCACCTGTATAAAAACTTTAATGGTTCGGGTTGACTATCCATTTTCACTCAGTGACCATAAGTCATTACGAGGGATCGATCGTGTGATTCCTTCAATACCTCCTCCGGAACCCGGGAGCAAACCCTCTGCAAACGAGTATACCCACTTAACCACTCACCGTGAAAGCCCGGGACGAATAGGTTAAAATCGTAGCGATATTTCTGGTGGAAAAAATACAGGATAATCTGCGAGCTTTCCCTGCCTTCACGCCCCGTGGTCAGAACGTTACGTCCTTCCCCATTTTGTCACGCAGGATGAGTTCGGCGGGAGTATAGTATTTCTTAGTGCTGTTGCACTGCTTGCAGGAGGGAACGGCATTGCTCTTGGTGCTCTTGCCACCGCGGGCGATGGGTACGATGTGGTCCAGGGTAAGGTCGGCCGGATCAAACCGGCCGCCGCAGTAATGACAGGTCCCTTCAGCGACCTTATTTTTCCACCATTGCGACTGGCGAAGTTTTCGCGCCTTGGCCTTCTCCTTTCTAAACTGTTCTTCGCAGCCCGTTTCGTTTTTCATGTTCATTTTATTTTATCCTGCCTCCATCGCAAGGCCCGTCCAAGAGGAGTCGACCAAAATCGAAGGATCAGAGTGAAGCCGGACGGCGCGCACCGTCCCGGATAGGCTGCCCTGCGGATACCAGTGGATATCACCCACGTCGAACTCGAATCCGAGCGCGGCGGACAACCGGGTGCGGGACGTCCAGAAACAGCTACCGTAACTGAACTCGAAAACTGGATCGATGTGCAGAGTGAAAGTTCTTCCGCGCGACTCGAAAGGATGCGCTATTTCGTACAGGCTTTGAATTTCCAGCCTGCTCGGGAGCCGCCAGTCGGAATATCCACCCAACTTGTTCGCGTTCAGCTCTTTAATATATTCGTTCGCTTCATACCAACTGATGTAGTTTCCCGTCTCCGGATAGGCGTAGCTTTCCTGCCACATCAATCCCGTAAGCGTATCGGTGATCGTCTCGTCCTCGTTGTCCCTGAAACGCCCTTCCATAACTTACCTTCGGTCATGTTTTATGGTACCAAGAAAGTTCATTCCTTCAAACCGATACCCGCATCCCTCCGCATCGGGTTGTGCCTGCGGATAGCGGTGGCAAAGAAGCGGTTTTTCTTCGGGGCGGACGTGAACCTGGCACTGATTTTCCGATCCAAGCTGCTTGCACGGAATACCCATCGAATAAAATAGCTGGTTCTTTTCCACGTCTTCCCCGACGACGCGGATACCGCGGTAACTCAGGTAGAGTTCCAGTTCCTTGAGGCTCCCGTGCTGGCGCAGAGCGACGTCCCTAACAGCGGTGATGTTCACGGTCTTGCAACATTCACCACATTGATTGCATTCCCCGGTTC
>CAJWLY010000132.1 GCA_913043155.1 uncultured Nitrospinaceae bacterium
TCGACCATCAGTCAGGCTATCCTATCCGGCGGGTGCTGTATTTAACCACCTATGGGCCGCCTCAGGGAGCAGTCAGGGATTTTCTCAAATGGGTTCTTTCAGATGAAGGCCGGAAAGTCATAAAGAATCGATTCGTACCTATTGGGAGTCTCCCCTTCCTTGCCACGAAAGGAGAGGAAAGGACACCACTCGGGAAATTACTCCCGGCAGGTTTCTAGTCTACTCTTAATCAGTAGGTCCTCGGTTCGATCCCGAGACGGCCCACCAAATAAAACAATGGGCTACGGTTTAGGCCGTAGCCCATTGTTTTTATCTAGTTATTTTTGACTCGGCAACCGGCCTCCATCCTCGCGCTTTCATGCACAAAGTGTACTGATGGTTACGCTCAATCCCCACCGGTTAGAGCAGCGCTTAAGATTATTCTGGGCAAATAACCCGGATGTTCTCTTTTTCGTCCGTATTTAAGATCGTAGCGACGTCGTCAAAATCAACGGGGAACCCTTGCATTTTGGCTAAAGAAAGACTCTGACGCAAACCATAGGATTTAGCCTCGCTCGCTTGAACACGATCACTCAGAAATTCATCGTTACCTAGGACTATCTGCAGCTCAGCTGCTCCAGCACCCGTGTTTTCCACGACAAAATCCTCTTGGCAACTAACTGCCATTCCTGGGCCTAAAATTAAGGCTTCCGTAGAAGTTACTGCGTCGGCACCGACCGCCGCGGTTGGAAATCCTAGAGCAATCCCAGCAAACAGTAACATTGGTACAAGGTATGAACGAAATTTGGCCTTCCTCATAGCGATCCCTCCTATTGTTGAGAGCTAGATTGACAAGCCTGTGGCTCTCTCCACCCCATTAGAGAAAGATAGATCCGGTGCTAATTTAGAAGTATCCGTTTTGATCCTATTTTTAGATCGGACAAAAACCGATAAATTGCTTTTTACCTTTTGTTCTTTGGGATACCATTCACATTGTATTAACTGAAAATTAATGTGAAATTTCACCCGGATCGCCTGATTTCACAACCACTTCAACGCACCGAAAGGAATTTATCCAAATTAGGAGAAACCCAAAGTCGTGCTCCAAGAAGGTCGTGTTGTTTTTAGGCGTAAAAAGGGATATTTTGATTAGGGAATCTGGATGTGCCGGATGCATATTTTGTCCTCATCAATTTCTCGGGTTTTAATATGAATTTTGCCTTGGTGTTTTGGGCTTTTATATTCCTGATTTCCCCAGCCCTTTGCGGCGCCGCCGAAAATGCTTCCGCCATTATTTTCAAAGCCATGGGCGATGAGATGCAGCGTTCTATGAACCGGCTGCAAATCGATAAATTCCCGAGACCTTATTTTATCAACTACCAGATACGACACCACCACAGGGTCCAAGTCATGGCCAGCCTTGGAGCTTTGCTTGATTCCATAGCCAACGAAAAACGCACTTTGTTCGTTAATGTTCGGGTCGGTGAACCTGTGTTTGATAGTTCCACCCCGGAAAGCCACAAACGCGGTGTGGAACAGTTCATTCCCTTGGACAATAAACTGTTATCTTTAAAGCATGCGATCTGGCGTGAAACAGATTTGCGGTATAAACAGGCGGTCATGAACCTGCTTAAAAAGCAGGGGCGGGTCTTCAGCGGGGTGGAAAAGCATGAATGGTCAGACTTCGCGAAAGGCAATTCTCCGGTTGTTCAGATCAACAAAGTTCCTTCCATTGCCATTGATATTCAGAAATGGAAAAATCTAGCCCGAAAAGTTTCAGCAAGTTTTCAGGAAGTTCCCGAGCTTGGAAAATCTCGGGTAAAGATCATCTTTGATCAAACCATACGCTATTATCTCGATACAGATGGCAACAAAATCCAAGATGTTACGCAGCTTTACAGGGTAGTTATGGATGCCTGGATGAAAAACCCATCGGGGGTCCAGCTCCATGATCAGGAGTTCATTTATTTCACCGAACCGAAGGAGTTTCCGTCAGATCAGGAACTGATGCGTAAGGCAAAAAATCTTATGAAAAGCATGATTGCTTTGAAAACCGCACCAAAGGCGGAACCCCACGTCGGTCCGGTCATTTTCAGCCCGGAAGCCACTGCGATCTTGTTTCATGAAGCCTTAGGGCACCGGCTCGAAGGGGACCGCCTTCGAAAAACAAGTGACGGAAAAACTTTTCTAAAGAAATTAGGGGCACCCATTCTCCCAGACTTTCTATCCATTGTGGATGATCCTACGTTACAAAAATTCAACAACCAGAACTTAATCGGATATTACCAGTTTGATGATGAGGGGCAGAAGGGAGAAAAGACTATTTTGGTGGAACAGGGTATCCTCAAAAACTTTCTTTTATCACGGGCTCCCGTGCTTAAATTCAAAAAAAGCAACGGCCACGCACGAAGCGATGGGATCAGGGCCCCTATGTCTAGAATGAGCACCTTTATAGTTCGGTCTGATAACACACTTTCCAAGGATCAACTAAAACAGCGATTGATTGATGAAATCAAAAGGCAAAATAAACCTTACGGCTTCATAGTCAACAAGATGATAAGCGGGGAGACTTTTACGGAGGGCAGAGATATTCAGGTTTTTAAAGGCAGGCCGCTTTATGTATCCAAAGTTTTTCCAGAGGATGGGCGCGAAGAAATTGTTCGCGGCGTTGAATTTTTGGGGACACCACTTTCCATGGTCAACAAAATAATCGTTACTGGAGAGGATGTAGAGGTTGTCAGTGGATTCTGCGGAGCAGAATCAGGGGATATCCCTGTTACGACTATCGCCCCAAGTGTTCTATTGTCTGAAGTGGAACTGCAAACATCACATGACATCAGCCTGAGGTTACCGATTCTCCCTCCACCTGTTCCTGAACCCGGAACCCACTAAAAAACTCTAAAATAAAAACGCTACAGGGATGTGATTTGAGCTCCCTTTCTTTTCGGATAGCCCACCTTATTGCAGGTAAAGTGTCACCACAATCCCACCCATGACATCATTCATCTTATAATCTTTTTTTGGGCTCTGTGGGTGCGCGTTGTGACAGGCGATACAGCCTTGGGACACCGCCAGATCAGGGTAAATAGCTTGAAAAATATCTCTTCCACCCAACCGCGTTTGGCCAATATAGGGGCGAGCGGGATGCACCTCGACGGCTTCAAGTCCAACTCGTTCAAATTCATTTGCTGGACCGTTGCTACGATTGATCGGTTGCAGGCTAATCAGTCGAAAGTCCAGCCCCAGCCTTCGATCTCTTACCACTTGGGATGTTTCCATCAGAAATTGGGCTGGGAGCGGCAAAGCTTTTTCTTGAAGCCAGTTTTCCGTTGAACGAAGGATATTTTTATCTTGTAACCGATCGACGATATATTTGGAATAGACATGCCTATGTGAAGCTACAACGGAATGAATATAATTCGCCACAACCTCTGGAGGCAGCAAAACCTTTAAATCGACTTTCGATACCTTTCTCTTTCCCAAAGGAAGATTAATAATAATCCCCCCCATGACATCACCCATTTTAAAATTATTTCTCGGGCTTTTCGCATGGTTGTTGTGGCAGGAAGTGCAGGATTGCGCTACCGCAAAGTCAGGGTAAATCGCCTGAAAATACTGTGATGATCCTTTGTCAACAATCCAGGTAAAGGGTTCCTTTGGGTTATCTACCACGGCTTTTAACCCGATTTTTTCCAATTCAGATTTTGGCGCATTCCTTTCATTAATGGGCCAAAGACTCATTAAGCGATACCGCATACCTATCCCCTGATTATTTGCAGTTTGCGAAGAAGCCAAAAGGAATTGATCGGGCAAGAGCAGGGTGCCCTCGTGTGCCCAGTCTTCGGTCGCCTGCAACGACTGGGTTTTTGCCAAGCGGTCGACAATGTGCTGAGAATAAAACCTCCGATGGGCATCAATCACAGTATGGATATAATCCGCTGCAATTTTAGGAGGGATATCCACTGCCCCCCACAATAGTTTCATGTCTGTGACGCGCTGTTCCTCCACTTCGGAATAAGAAAGAAGAAAAATACATAAAACGGTCAAAAGAATAACGCGAAACAGAGGTTTAAACATAACCTGCCCTTCCTTCAAAGATTATACTTCCGCCAGTTTTAAGGAACCTCCTCCTGTCTTCACATTTAGTTTCACTCTTCTTCTCGCGATGGAGTTCATCTTTGACCTGCTTACGCCTCGAAATCCCCCGTAAGGAGATAGATATTTTCTCTTTAATTTGAACAGAAATAAAACTACTCTAAGTATAGGCTTGGGCAGGTCCCTCCGCAACCGGGGATGAATTCATCCAAAAAATCTACAAAAAATAATATCCCTAAATCCAACCGATAGTGTGCCCACAAATCCAACCGACTCCTTAATGACCTC
>CAJWLY010000133.1 GCA_913043155.1 uncultured Nitrospinaceae bacterium
TCGTGGGAATGATCAACCAGCGAAACCGGATTACCCAGTTTCCGAAACCGTTTACTGAATTGCTATTCATTTTTAGTTATAAATATTTTTAAAAATATTCAGTGGTAGTGAGATCAGAATGTGGTTTTCCCATCCAGCCGGGTGAGCACTTTACAACCATTATCCCACACCGCGACCGTATGCTCAAACTGAGCGGACCGGGACCCGTCCTTAGTCACAGCTGTCCATTTATCGGAAAGGATTTCCAGGTCGCACTTACCTTCATTAATCATGGGTTCGATCGTGAAGACCATGCCTTTTTTCAACTCCGCTCCCTCCCCGAAGCGACCAAAATGAAGCACCTGCGGATCCTCATGAAAACTACGCCCGATCCCGTGACCGCAGAACTCACGCACAACCGAATATCCCCGCCCCTCGGTGAATGTTTGGATGGTGGCACCAATATCTCCGAAGTGTGCTCCCGGGCGTACCACCTCGATCGCTTTCTGCAATGCCTCCCTGCAGGTTTCGACCAGACGGCTACTCTTCGGCCGGGGCGAGCCCACGTGAAGCGTTTTACTCGTGTCCCCGTGAAACTCGTTTAAATAAGTCGTGATGTCCAAGTTGACGATGTCCCCGTTGCGTAGTT
The DNA here is from genome assembly GCA_913043155.1 of uncultured Nitrospinaceae bacterium. Lineage (GTDB taxonomy): Bacteria > Nitrospinota > Nitrospinia > Nitrospinales > VA-1 > CAJWLY01. The sequence goes on from CAJWLY010000133.1 coordinate 629, forward strand.
TCCGATCGGAAGGGATCCCGTGGCAGATTTCGTTATTGATTGAGGAGCAGATACTTTTTGGAAATCCCTTGTAGCCCAACGGAGAGGGCACCGCACCGCGGGAGACAATGAGATCGTGACACAGGTCGTTCAACCGGTTGGTCGTCACCCCCGGCTTAACATAGGGCTCGATCATCAACAGTACTTCCGCCGCGAGTTCGGCGGATTCGCGCATCATCTCGATGTCTTCATCAGTCTTTATTTGAATCATGGAGGTATCCCAGTTCCCGAAGGCTCCTGCTATCTTCCCGCCAGTTGCTTTTGACTTTCACAAAAAGGGTTAGATACACCTTGCAATCAAAACGTTTCTCAATTTCTTCCCGGGCCGGTTTCCCGAGTTTTTTAAGCATGGCTCCCTTTTTCCCAATCAGGATTTTTTTCTGTGAGGTTTTCTCCACGATAATCGCGGCGTCAATCACCAAAACCCCACCGTGCCCTTCCCGAATGCCTTCCACAACCACCGCGATGGCATAAGGAATTTCCATGCGCGTCTGTTGCATTATTTTTTCTCGGACCATCTCCTCGATCAAAAATTCTTCGGTGCAGTCGGTCACCATGTCTTCCGGAAAATACTGTGGACCCTCAGGAAGATAATCGAGAATCACACGGCTAAGCCCCTCAAGCCCATCAGAAAGCAAAGCCGAAACCGGAAGAATTTCGGCGAAGATCGCCCTTTCATTTGCCTTGGCGATCAATTCAAGCAAACTGGGTTTGGGCACAAGGTCAATCTTGTTGACAATGAGTATCTTTGGACAGGGTGCCTTCTTCATTGTGTCCAGAACAAACACATCATTCTCGGCGAACCCCTGCTTGGCGTCGATCACAAACAGAATGAGATCAACATCGTGATAAGTGCTCAGAGAGGCCCTCACCATCTGGCGGTTAAGTTGAGAAGACGCCTTATGAATTCCCGGGGTATCTACCAGAATGATCTGTCCGCCGGGAAAGTGCACCACACCGGTGATCTTGTTGCGGGTGGTCTGCGGCTTACTCGATATCGCGGCGATTTTCTGCATAACAAGCCGGTTAAGCAATGTCGACTTCCCCACATTGGGTTTACCGATAATCGCAGCGTAGCCTGACTTGAACTGTTTTTTCGTTTTCAACGATGGATTAGGTCCGAAGACAAATAATATTCACCACAAGACCGAAGATGATAGTGCTAGAGCAAAGACGTCCCGCCTACTGGCTGGACGGTTAGCCAAACATTCAAAATTTTCTGATTGTATCACGAACTCCTTAGAATCTATATGAGTTGGCCGCCTTAGAGAGTTGATCATAGCTCTGATGGGGAAGATAGGAGGCGTGTAAAAAGAGGTTAACTTTTCAGCAAGAAAATCTCATCGAGATCCACAGAAAAACCACAACACACCTATCATTTTCCATACGGGTGCAATAAGATTGAGCATAGCTGCTTGGTTGCCCGTAATTTAGAAACAGGTGGTTCAAAACCCAAAGACCATGAACCAAAAGATGCTCACCGATCCCAATGAAAACGTATCCGGGGGAAACGTCAACACGCTCCGGCCTCAGCCACTTGGATTGTATATCCATATTCCTTACTGCATCCACAAATGCGGCTACTGCGATTTCAACTCACATCTGATCGATCAAGGTGAAATGGGTGCTTATGTCGATGCGCTGCTTGTAGAAATGGACCATTACGCGCAATCACACTCATCCGACCGCGAAGTGCAAACCCTTTTCCTCGGAGGCGGCACACCCACCACCCTACCCATCCCCCAACTGGTCCGTATTCTGGAGTCTGCTGAAAAAAACTTTTGTTTTGCATCCAACAGCGAAATTACTTTCGAAGCGAATCCGGCCACGATTGGACAAAATCAACTGAAATCACTTCGGCAGGCAGGATACAACCGCATCAGTGTCGGGGTGCAGTCTTTCAATAAAACCGAGTTGACGCTTCTCGATCGTGCGCACGGAGTTGAAGAGATACACTGTACCATCGACCGTGCTCGAGGGGCTGGATTCGATAATCTCTCCCTTGACCTCATATTCGCCATCCCGGGACAAACCCTCGAACGGTGGGAAGACAACTTGCGCCTGGCGCTAGATAAGAACCCGCAGCACCTGTCTACCTATAATCTGACCATCGAACCGGAGACGGCCTTCTGGAAACTCCAGTCGCGCGGAAAACTCACCATGCCCAACGAAGAACATCAACTCGCGTTGTACCGACGAACTCTGGAGGTCCTTGAATCGGCCGGACTCCGCCACTACGAAATATCTAATTTTGCACGTCCGGGAAGAGAATGCAGACATAATATTACCTACTGGCAAAATGGCAACAGCCTGGGTTTTGGCGCCGGAGCATCCTCGTTTCTGGATGGAACTCGACATAAAAACATAAACCTGCCCGCCAGGTACATCAAAGAAATTAATAAACAACGGACCGCTGTGGAATCACAGGAATCGCTCAAACCACGCCGGGCCATGGGTGAAAGTCTCATGCTCGGATTGAGACTCCTCGAGGGAATAAGTATTCAGCAGTTTGAAGAACGATTTCAGACTTCTTTTGACCAGGCATTCGGTGATATCGTTTCTTCGCTTCAGAAGAAAGACCTCGTCACCATCGAGCAGAACCGGCTCCGGTTATCGGAGAAGGGACTATTTCTTGCCGACTCGGTTATCCTCGAGTTTATTGCGTGAAATTATTCAACCAGGAAAATATTAAATGAACCAAGAAGCAGAGGCATTCCGCAAGCTGATCGAAATCGTAGACACCCTCATGGGCGAAAACGGGTGCCCCTGGGACCGGGTGCAGACTCGCGAAACGCTGAAACCCTACCTCATTGAGGAGACCTATGAAGCGCTGGAGGCGCTGGACGCTAACGATCCGGAAAGAATCAAGGATGAGTTGGGCGACCTCCTCTACCAGATTCTGTTTCACGCTAAAATTTCCAGCCTGAGTGGCGAGTTTAACCTCCGCGATGTCATTGACAACCTGAGAGAAAAGATGGTGCGGCGTCATCCTCACGTCTTCAGTCAGGGGAAATTGCATACCCCAGACCAGGTAGTGCACCAATGGGAGGAAATTAAGAAAAAGGAAAAGAGCCATGCCAATCATGAATCTGTGCTGGGTAGCATCCCGAAACACCTGCCTAGCCTGTCACGGGCACAGAAGCTTCAAAAAAAAGCAGCAAAACATGGATTCGATTGGAGCCAGGTGAGCGCTGTCTTCGACAAACTCGATGAGGAAATCGCAGAATTCAAGGAAGCGGTTCTAAAAGGAGAGGAAACTGATATTCAAGGCGAACTTGGGGACATTCTATTTGTTCTTGTCAATATCGCCAAATTCAAAAAGATCGATGCTGAAGAAGCCCTGCGTGCAACCAACAACAAATTCGTTAGGCGCTTTCAATACATCGAACAGGAGGTCGCCAAAACGGGGAAAACCCTCAAAGAAGCATCTATTGAAGAAATGGAACGCTACTGGCAGGAAGCAAAAGAGCGATAAACTGATAATTGAATAGTCAACAAACCGCTTTCACAATTAAAAAGATCGTGGGCAGTGATGAAATTATCTGGAGATAAAGTCACTTCCGCCAATAAATATCATTTCTTTTCCAATTCCTCTGTAATAACGGCGTTGATTTCACTCAAAACGAGGTTGGGATCAATGTTGTGCATGTGTGCCGTTTCCTCAACCATCTCAAAGGTCTG
>CAJWLY010000134.1 GCA_913043155.1 uncultured Nitrospinaceae bacterium
AGTAGTTAACCTGATTATCTGAAACTGCCCCTCATTTTTATCTCTTGGCAGGTTGACGTAAAATGAAATGTCATTGTCAACCCATGTTGATGACAGCCGTAACAACATAAACTTGAAATTCATCGCATCAAAACTTATCTTATGGGAAACAAACCGGACTTCCAGCAGATCGGCAACAAATGCCACTGGACTTTTAGGCACATACCGGTTGTGAAACCAATTTATTGGAGAGAACCGGCATGAAACTGCCCATTCTGCAAAAACTTGAAAAACAACTCGCCGAATCGAAGAAGGAACTGCAGGTCGATATTCCTGAGGCATTGAAGATCGCCCGGGCGCATGGCGACCTCAGTGAAAACGCCGAATACAAAGCCGCCAAGGAACGGCAAATGTTTCTTGAGTCGCGAGTGTCGCTATTGCAAAAAAGAATCAGCGACGTCACCGCGCTCAATATTGACCGGATTCCAAGAGATCGGTCCGGACTGGGAAGCACGTTGGTTCTGAGTGATCTGGATAATGGGGAAGAAAAAAAATATCACCTGGTATTTCCCGAAGACGTCGATCCTGACTCGGGGAAAATTTCCACTGCATCGCCTGTCGGCCGAGCTCTGATGGGTAAGCAGGAAGGGGACGAAATCAAAATTCACCTACCCAATCAGAAAAAAGAATTCGAAGTGGTTCGAGTCATCACGATCCACGAAAACTCGAAAGAGGTTACGGAGTAACCACCTTCATGTCTTTAAAAAATCTCATTTCATTCGACGAAATTGCGGAAAGCAATCCTAATTTCCTTGACATCGACTACGAGCCTGGTTGGGAAGCTGTATTTGGCAACACCAACCCGCTGAACCTAGAAGTCGGGTTTGGCGTGGGAAACTTCCTCATCGAAATGGCAATCCGCGAACCGGATGAGAATTTCATTGGGATGGATTTTTATCACAAGGGAATCCGCAAGGTCATAACGCGAATCGGCCGGTATCAGGTTTCAAACATTCGTATCGTGTACGGCGATGCGAAGGAAAAGCTTCCCATCCTGTTTAACGAAGCAGAATTAAGCCGAGTTTATATCAATTTCCCTGATCCCTGGCCAAAAAAAAAGCATCATAAACGGCGACTGATTAAACCCGCCTTTATCAAAAACCTGGCGGCCAAACTGAAGCCCGGAGGAGAGATTCACATCGCGACGGATTACGAACCTTACGCCATCGAGATACTGGAGTTCTTCGAAGCGGAACCGTTACTAACTAACAAGAGCGGATACCGGACCTTCCTTGCGCAAAAGGAGGGAACCCCGCAAACCAAGTACGAAAAAAAGTTTATAAATTCCGGGGAGAAAATTTTTTACCTGGAATTTGTAAAACAATAAATACAATGTCTCCTAAACCAAAGGAAGAATTGTCTCAGGACCGCATTTTAATCGTGGATGATGAGAAGCATATCGTCGGTTCACTAAAAGACATTCTGGCTGATGAAGGCTATGATGTCTCCGTAGCCGAGGACGGGCTCGATGCATTGGATATGATTCAGTCTGACCCTCCCGACCTGCTTCTGCTCGATATCTGGCTTCCCGGAATGGACGGAATCGAAGTCCTGAAGACCGTTAAGACCGATCACCCTGACGTCGAAGTTTTAATCATGTCCGGACATGGAACGATCGATACCGCGGTGAAGGCAACCAAACTGGGAGCCTATGATTTCATCGAAAAACCGTTCTCCCTCGATCATCTGACCCAATCTGTCGAAAGCGTTTTAAAACTCAAAAAGACCCAACCGACCTTTAAAGGGGGAAAAAGCTCGAAACACTCGGCAAAACCGGGACGGGCAAAGGATCCGGTGACCAAGCCATTCACCGGCATCGAAATTCCCAGCGCCAAGATAAAAAGCAAAAAAACCGTGTTTCCACAACGAACCCTCAAGCACAGTGTGGTGTTATGTGGAAGTGGGCTCCACTCCGGAATTAAAACCGGGCTTATCCTGCAACCGCTTCCTCCGGACAGCGGCATCATCTTCGGCGATATTTCCAGCGGACAGACCATTCCCGCCCAACTGGAGAACATCAAGTCCACGAACTATTCCACTTCGTTAAAAAAAGGACGGTCTAGTGTCGCCACTATCGAGCACATCATGGCCGTCCTGCATATGTATCGCATCACCAATCTCCTCATAAAAATCGGAGATGAGGTGCCGGTGATGGATGGCTCCGCAAAAGATTTCTGCGAACTGGTTGAAGACGGAGAGTTCGAGGATCAAGATGAGCCCTACCAGGAATTGGTGGTCAACAAAACCTATTCGTACGGGTCTGAAGAAAAAGGTGCGCCTTTCATCAGTATCGAGCCATCCAGCACCTTCAAAGTAACTTATCACATGGAATACCCTGCCCCGATTGACACCATGGACCACACATTCGAATATAAGGGAGAGGGAAGTTTCAAGAAAGAAATCGCACCCGCGCGCACATTCGGATTCATGGAAGATGTTGCCCAGTTGACTAGTATGGGTTTCGCCTCGGGCGGCAAGCTTGACAATTTCATTCTGCTCGGAAACGGTAAAATCATCAACACCAAGCTCCGGTTCAAAAATGAATTCCCACGACACAAAATCCTCGATATTATCGGAGACTTTTACCTACTCGGCAGACCCATCCGCGGGCACATTCGCGCCCATAAAACCGGACACACCCAGAATGTGGGACTCCTGAAAATCCTCCAGAAAAAAATTCTCAACACCAACTAACATTCTTTTGCCCCCCTCCCCGCACCCTTCAGGGCACGTTCCACGATTCCCACGTTGAACTCGAATCCTAAAACGGGCTGTTGACGATTTCGCGAATGAACAGCGACAACCGAGAGCGACATCATCAATACCTCCATTGACCCGAAGGTAAACCCTGAGCGGAGCGCCACCCACTCTCGTCAACAATCTTGATTTAATTGACCTCCTAAAACCCGCAAGCTTCTTCAAAGTATTAGAAGCAGGCGCCTACCAATACCGGCAAGTCAACCGTAACATTAACCGTTTTGATGAAATCCGGTAACCATTTCTTGGGTGGCCGGGTGATAGTGGAGATAACTGGTGGGAGTAAATTAGAAAAAAATCCGCCTGCCAAGGGAGGTACCCACAAGACAGGCGGACGTACAAAGGGGTGGAAATAAATTCCACGGGTATGAAGATTCATTTTGGGGCCAAATTATTCCATTTTTCCCGACTGGGATCCCCTAAGCAATCTGTGGTCAAAATTTATCACGTGAGATGGCCCTGAAAACACCATGAAAACTTCCCGATGACTCCACTATTCATTTTGTAGATTGGATAAACGTCCGATCACCCATTTCGCAAGGTGGTTTGTGCCGCCCCCTCGGAAATGTTAAGCTCGACCCTGTAGAAACCCCCGTACATGAACTAAGGGAAGTCAAGAAACCTCGGGCAACCAAATGCCATCGAACGATTTCAAACTGGCCGTACTTGTTTCCGGCCGCGGCTCCAATTTGCAGGCCATCATCGACAGCATCGAGCGGGGTGATTTGAACGCCCGAGTTTCTGTCGTGCTCAGCAATATTGCTGACGCCACTGCGCTGAAACGTGCAGAAAAACACGAAATCGAAGCAGTTTTTGTCGATCCCACCTCATGCGCGGACAAGGCAGCCTTCGACCGGAGGATGATAGAGATCCTCAAAGCCCGGTCGGTCGACCTAGTTTGCCTCGCCGGGTACATGCGCATTCTGGGAAATAAAGTTCTGCAGGCTTTTCCCGGGCGTATCATCAATATCCACCCATCCCTGCTACCGGCCTTTCCCGGCTTGAATCCACAGAAACAGGCCATCGAATACGGGGTCAAAATCTCAGGGTGCACAGTTCATTTTGTTGACGACGGAATCGATACCGGACCCGTTATTCTCCAAGCTACCGTTCCCGTTTATGAGACCGACAACGAAGAGTCGCTCGCCCAACGCATCCTTGATCAGGAACACCTACTTTATCCGCGGGCAATTCAGCTCATTACCGAAGATAAGTTGGATCTCAACGGCAGAATCGTGACACAAAAATAAACCTGAAACCAACCTTTCCACAAAGCAGTCCATGAACCGAAAACTTCAGATTCTCGCCCTCATTACCATTTTAGGCCCGTCTGCCCCTGCCTGGCCGATTAGTAGTGAACAGGCGACCATCGACGCTATCCAAGAACGTTACGAATCAGTCCGTACCTTCAAAGCAACATTCGAGCAAAAAGCCTTTGTTAAAATGATGAATAGAGTAGAAGTCACCCGCGGGGAGGTCAAAATCAAAAAACCGGGAAGAATGAAGTGGG
>CAJWLY010000135.1 GCA_913043155.1 uncultured Nitrospinaceae bacterium
TTCGTATTCATCAATTTTTGCAGGAAGGTAGTTGATGAACCGCTGGACACTCTGCAACCACCCTGGAGTCACATCTTTAGCAACGCCACCGATACGGATGTAACTCGTCATCATCCGCACACCGGAGATTTCCTCGTTGAGGTCGAGAATCATCTCCCGCTCCCGCCAGCAATACAGGAACACTGTCATCGCACCGATGTCCAGCGCATGCGTCGCAAGCCACACGAGGTGGCTGGCGATACGCGCCAGTTCGCACATGATCACCCGTAGGTATTGCCCTCGCTCGGGAATCTCTGTCTGGAGAAATTTTTCAACAGTTAGGCAATAAGCTAAATTGTTACCCGGCGGATTCAAGTAGTCGAGCCGGTCGGTCATGGGGATAACGTGGGCGTAGCGTTTCGCTTCCGACGTCTTCTCGATGCCCGTGTGCAGGAACCCAATATGAGGCACAGCACTGGACACCACTTCGCCATCCATCTCCAGAACCACCCGAAACACACCGTGGGTACTGGGATGCTGCGGACCCATGTTGAGGGTCATGGTATCCTTGTCGCGTTCCAGCAAACCTTGCTCGGTAACACTCATTGCCCGTTCCTCTACCTGGTTTCCGGCTTGGACTTGACCAGATCTCGTTTAAATTCTCTGTTGTGAGAAAATGCAATATCTTCCGTGGTCAATGGATAGTCTTTGCGCAGAGGATGCCCTTCCCATTCGTCCGGCATGATCAACCGCGAAAGGTTGGGATGGCCCGTCACGTTGAACCCAAACATATCGAACAGTTCCCGTTCCGGGTAAAGCGCGCCCTTCCACAAATCTGACACTGTCGGTATCGTCGGGTCGTCTTCCTCCAACCCAACCCGCACGCGAATGGAATGGTTTTTGTCGATGGAATGAAATTCGTAGATCGCTTCGAATCGCGGTTCCCGGTGCTCATTGAGATAGTCGGCGCCGGTGATGTGGGAAAGGTAATCGAAATTGAGGTCGGGGTCATTTTTGAGAAACTCAGCGGTCCTGCGCAGGGATCCAGGTTCGACGAAGAGAACAGGATCCCCCAGACTCACTTCGCTTCCCCTTATATCCTCGCCCAGAGCTGACTTGACTTTCTCGAAGATTTCCTCGTTGGTCATGCCGCTCTCTTTGCGGCCCGGTCGGTTCCCGCTTCGTTCATGATTTTTTCTTGAAGCTTGATTAGGCCGTAAAGCAGCGCCTCAGGCCCTGGTGGGCAACCAGGAACATAAACATCGACCGGCACCACACGGTCCACACCCTGCACGATAGCGTAGTTATTGAAGATGCCTCCGCAGGACGCGCACGCCCCCATCGAAATCACCCACTTCGGTTCCGGCATCTGGTCGTAGATCGTTTTCAATACCGGGGCCATCTTCTGCGACACACGGCCCGAAACGATCATAAGATCGGCCTGACGAGGAGATGCACGGAACACTTCCGCGCCAAATCGGGCAGCATCCCAACGCGAGTTGGCCATTGCCATCATCTCGATGGCACAGCAGGCAAGGCCAAAGGTCGCCGGCCACAGCGCGTTTTTCTGCGCCCAGCCGATCACCTTGCCAAGCTTCGTTGTCAGAATACTGTCATAGACAGCGCCGGAATACTCGTAGTCCAGCGCATCGACCGTATCTTTTACGTTTTCTTTTATATTATTAACTTCGGTTTCAAGCAGGTCGACAGCCTGATCGATCAATCCCATTCCAAACCTCCCCGTCCCCAGATATAGACGTAAGCAATAGCTAGAATTAAAATGAACACCAGCATTTCGATTAACCCAAATAGCTTAAGCTGGCCCAGCGACACCGCCCACGGGTACATGAACACTACCTCGATGTCGAATATAATGAACAACATGGCAATCGTGGCGAAACGAACAGGGTACCTTCCCTTGGCTTCTTCTTTAGGGATGATCCCGCATTCATAAGGGAGAAGCTTTTGAGGAGAAGGGTTCCGCGGACCGAGGATGGTGGACAAAGCCAGCAGCGCTCCGACCACAATCAGCGCGAACACCGCAAGCACAGATATGAAGAAATATTCTTGCATAGAGGATTTATCGCGGACAGGGGGAAATAGCCTTCAACTCCCAGCAGAGCGAACACTCCAGAATGCTGATATATAGCACCAAAGCCCTCCGGCACAGGCCGGAAACCAATTGAGTTGGCGATTATAGCAACCTTCCCTACCCTGTCAATAACAAGATTGTCCAGCCACTCTGCACCGGAAAAAGACCCAGCACGCACGGGAAAACCCTTTTTTTATTTAGGATTAGATGAGAGAAAGGAAACTGGCATCGTCGCGGAAACCATGCCCGTGCCACCCTCAGTGAAAAATCAAGAACGATGATTATTCTCGGTATTCGAGGTGGAGACGGTAGATGATTCCGGTGAGGTTATCTTCAGGGGTCTGAGAGCTGGGCTTGGCGAAGCTCATAAGTTCAAAATAAATCACATTCTCCCCGCTCTTTAGGTAGTTATCCACATCGATCAGGAAGGCGTCAGGGTAGTCCGCGCCCCCGTACTCCTGCTTCAGGCTGACATCGTTAACAGTGATGTGGCACACATCGTCCGAACGCAGGTGGAGGTCGGCTCTCACGACGCAGTTGCCCTCGCATCCAGAAGGAAGATCGAACTTCAAGCGGAAACGGTTTTGTGTTCCCGTTTTCGCTTCTTCCAAGGTCGGTGTATCGCGTACCCACACCCACTGACTTCCCTTTATGGCCCTCCAGTTTCCATTCATCTGACAGACAGATGCTGGGCACCAGCTTTTGGTTGACGTATCGTGGTATTCGGTTTCCACTCCACTCGTGAACATGAGCGCCTTGGTCTTAGTGCCAAACAGATCGTCACCATCAAGACTAAAAGCCTTGCTTTCCTGCCACATGAGTTCGCCCATTTTCCGCCAGTAGTCATACATGCCACCCTTCTTGTTGACGACGACCAAACTGGGCCGCGGTGTGCTACGTCCAAGATAGGGTCCGATATCTGCGACGATCACCCCGCTTTCCCTTCCTTCGTCCACGCAAATGAACGAATGCGACGGAATGGTATCGTAAGTATGCACCAATAACTTGCCGCGTCTGGGAAACCCCGGTTCGCTGTCAATCTCGTGCGCCACTTTCTGCAGAAGCAGAAGTGAGGTACGAATCTCGTTGAGAAACGTTGCCTTACCTCCACCCTGCCGGGTGATGAGCTCGACCACCTGAGAGTTTGGATTCAAAAGTAAAAGGCGCACGTCGATCCCGCTCAGGACTTTCTGTTTTAGCTGTTCACGGCTGGATGTGGTGATGGAAAGAAGTGACGATCCTCCGATGAAAATTTCCTTCTGTACTTTTTTGAAGATGCTCTCGAAGGATACCGAACGACTCAACTCCGACCGGTTTTTATAGATACCCTCGATGCCAAGGCGAACTCCGTCCGGATTCACAATTTCCTGAAGCGCGTTTTTATATTCGCGGAAGGTCAGTTCGCGGAGAAACAGCTCGTAACCGAGCGATACGATGCCGATCAGGGACATCAGTAGAGCGAACTCCTTGACCGGGTAGAGCCAGGGACTGTCCGGGTCGATGAATTTGCCAGCACTAATGTATCCTGCGCCACCTATGACGAAGATAATCATCGCTAAGAACAAAATGCGATCGCGCACCCAGACCTTTAAAGGGGGGCCGCTTTTGAAAGATTTAGCCATGCGTTGATGTGGGTAAAGAGTTGAAATGAAACCGCCCTCCGGAGGAAGGGAGGGGCATAAAAAAGCCTAACCCCCTGATATTACAGGAAAAATGTTCGATTCACAAATGGGATTTGTAAGGGCGGTGTCCAACGTGCCTTTCGGTAGAGTTTGCCTTGTTCCAGGTTTATAGTTTTTACCCGTGTCCATCCGCAAAAATTCGATACTAAAGCTTTTTACTTTTCTCCACGCTCTCTTACGGCGAGCAGATCAACTCAACCCAGACTTTCGACGGGTGAACCAGTCAATAAAGAGGAACCCTAGGATCAACCCGTAAGTCAACCAGTTGTCCCAGAGCGAAATGCTCTTGCTATGGGTCTTGACCTCAACCTCTCGGCGATCGAAGTTGAGTTCGAAAAGGCCGGTCTTTGGTGACAGCACTTCATACTTTCCCCCGGTGACTTCCGCCATGCGTTGGAGCAAAGTTTCATTGACCCTGGGTTTCTCGAACTCGGCGGTTTCGCTGAATAGGGCGAACCCGAGTTCAGCCTCTCTCTTCCTACCAGCTACTTCCATTTCAGCCCGTACAGTGTAAAACCCTT
>CAJWLY010000136.1 GCA_913043155.1 uncultured Nitrospinaceae bacterium
GCCGAAACCCAGCCCGGAAAGAATGGTGATGCCCACCGCCACTCCGTATCCCCGGCTGGAGGGTGAGATCCATTCATGCGTTGCTTTCTCTACATGCGGTTTGTGTTGTTTTGATTCTTTATGTTGTTCGTGTTGCCCTGATTGTTTCGTGCGTTCTTTGCCTTTGAAGCGCACCATGGGTTCGCCAAAATCTGTCACCCCCATGTCCCCCAGGGGATCGCCGTCTCCCAGAAGATTGGTGCGAGACAAGGGGGACCCCATTGGACCTGTGTCGGGTGCAGGGGGTGCATTTTCTTCACTACCGCCTTCGATAGCGTAAATAGAATCCTGAAACGCGGGCACTTTCTCAATGGGAGGAGCGGCAAGCTTTTCCGGTGTACCGTGCTCGCCTCCATGAGCGAATGTTATTGCGGGAGCTGCAAGCAGGAGAAACATCGCAGCAAAAATAACTCGAAGGAACATTGTTAGCTCCTTTGAATGAGTTGGGCAAAGGACTCCATTAAATCATCAGTGGCCCAGTCCCGGGGTCCGATCGCCTTGTACACGATGATCCCGTTTTTGTCGATGACGAAAGTTTCCGGAACGCCGGTTGTCTTATACGCTTTTCTTGCCACCTCGCTGTCCGGGTCGAGTAGGACTGGGAAGGTGAGGTTGTATTGTTTGACAAATGGATCGATCAGCGACTGGTCTTTGTCGACGCTGATGGTCAACATTTCGAAATCATATTCCCTAAATCGTTGGTACAATTTTTCCATGGAGGGCATTTCCACCTTGCAGGTCGCGCACCATGTGGCCCAGAAGTTGATGAACAGTACCTTTCCGCGATAATCCGATAGCTTGACTTTTCCCCCATAGAGTGTGGGCAACTCAAACTGGGGCGCTAGAAATGCCTCGGCCGGATACTCCACCTCCCCCGGCCGTAGGTCCACCTTGTTAAAGGTGACGATATACACCGACAGCAGGGCTGTTACAAGGAAGGCGTAGGGGATATAAACGCTGGCCGGTTTTTGTTCGACGGCAGTTCCCATAAATCAGACTCAGATTCGTTGCGGTTTGTACGGGCGGTAGAATTTTTTATCTACGGCGATTACGATTTCATCTAGGGTCTTGCCCTGTTTGTACAGCTCGTAAGCGTAAAGGACTTCGCCGATGCAGATGCCGCATTTGGCACCGTGTTTATTCGTAAAACAAGTGAGCAGGGTTTTATGATTATGGTTTTTCTTACAGTGGCAATAGCAGAACTGGCTGTCTATGACCTTGGGAATTTCTGCGGCGATGCGGTAAGCTTCGGCCGCCTCGCCGATGAATAGCGCTGGAGACATCACAGGTCGGTTTTCGATGAGCGCTCCCGTGGCCGGCGCGACTGGCGTGACATTCGCGGGAGGTTTTGTCACCATATATACGACCGCCAGCACAGAGGCGATGACTCCAACAAAGGCTACGAACCGAAAGTTTCGTTTTTGCTTGGATGGATTTTTATTTTTTCCAGATTTATTTTTACCCATGAGTAGAAAGAATTTAAAACGGAATATTAGAAGGAAATAAGTTTTTAATAGCCTGTGGTCTAATTATATAAATTGCGGCCACCCGATTCAAGGAGGATTTCCTAGGCTAGGCCAGAACGAACAACGTTATGGGGTTTCACCCTCTAATGGCAGCCCGTTGACCTGTAAGGCTTTGGTCCTTAGCGAATCACCTGATACCACCTACTTAAGATGCGAGGCGAGAATCCAAGCAGAAATAGGGTGGCGATGGTGATGTTACGAAATGTGGTGAACGGAATACCCTCGCTCATCCATCGTCTTGCTGAGGTGTATGCTTTTTCTTTCAGGAGGATTACCGGGCCTCGTCGGCTGAGGCGGCGAAAAAACTCAAGATCCTCGCAGATGGGCAGAGGAGAATATCCACCCAGCTTCCGGAACACGTCGGTCCGAACAAAAATGGATTGATCACCGTAAACGAGGTTGAGGTGCCTAGACCGTAGAGTCGCGAGCTTAGAGATGAGTTTGAGCGAAATCTTTTCAGATTCGATGGCGAGGCTGAACGCACCGCCGACTAGGTCACTAGACCGCATTGCTTCGATCATCCTGTGGTAACTTTCTGGGGTTACCCGGCTATCAGCGTGTATGAACAAGAGGAGATCGCCGGTGGCCTCGCGCACACCTGCGTTCATCTGTAGGGCGCGGCCGGGTTCGCATTCAACCACGCAAGTGGTTTCCCGTTTTGCGATAGGAACTGTGGCATCGAGACTCCCCCCATCGGCGATGATGATCTCGTGTGGATGCAGGCGCGAGATTTTGCCCAGCGTTTCCTGCAGGATCAGAGCCTCATTGAGGGTGGGGATGATGATGGATACTTTCAACACGGTGGATCCCAAAAAAAATAAAATGCCGTTCGGGTTGGTGTAAAAGTGGGGATTTATTATTAGGCACACCTTCAAGCGGGGCCAGTTAACCATAAAATTTTTTGTATTGCAATGTCGGGTCCGGCGCTGGTGAGTTGCCTAGTTTCTCCTACATTTACTGAGTCAAATGGTATAAGATGGCTTAATAGCCCTAATTATTGAAGCCCAGTGTCCTTTCACGGTCACGAATATTTTTCATTCAATCTATGCTTGCTCATTTTGTCGATTCGAAATCGTTTCAGTGTGGATATTTCAAGGACCGCAACTCATTGTTCGAAGAATACCTTCTCGAAGACATCTCCGAGGTGGAATTCGAGTATTTATTGGCGCACGGGATGCGTCATTTTGGTGATTATTATTTTCGTCCGCGCTGTCTCGACTGCTACAAATGTATTCCCATCCGCGTTCAAGTTGACGAATTTCAGATAGCGCGAAGCCAGAAGCGCGCACTCAAATCCTGTGAAAACTTGGAAGTCAGGATTGGTGCTCCGAGGTACGCGGAAGAAAAATTCAACCTTTACATCAGGCATAAGGAAAGGTTTAAACCTCTTCAGGATGATGTAGAGGACGAACAGAACTTCCGTCTCTCGTTCTACGTGAACACGGCGTTCGGGATCGAGTTTGAATATTATTTCGATGGCAAACTGATCGGCGTGGCGCTTGGAGATCACACGCAAAACACTTTCTCTGCTATTTATACATTTTATGATATCGCCGACTCAAAACTCAGCTTGGGCACCTTCAGTATTCTGAAGCAACTGGAGTTTTGCAAAGAGCAGGGGGTAAAATTCTTCTACTTGGGGTATTACATCGGCGAGAACCAGTCGTTAAAGTACAAGGCGGGGATTCGTCCCAACGAGGTGTATATCGACCATTCTTGGAGACCATTCAGGAACGCTGTGGGAGATTTTCTCATTACCGAGAACAATCTCCAGTGGAGAAACGTAGACTTTCTGGTCAAACCCGCGACTGACCACACCAGGGAACGGGCCGAAGCTCCCTTGGCGAAGGAAAATCCTTTTCTGTAGAATTATTCCCACACTTTTTTAGATCACTTCAAAAAATATCAGGTACAGCCAGATTACCAGAAGAACGTTAATGATTACGCCGAGGTGGAAGACCACATTGAAGAATTTGGAATACGTGAATTTATATTTCATGGCGACTCTCTGGTGGTTTTTTTTGGAACGTTCAGTGATTTCATGTCTTCCTCAGTCCATAACTAGGGTCTTGAGCCTGGAGGCTAGGTTCGAGGAACGAATCAATTTGCGGACTGGTCGATCGATCAGGTTTAGGCTCATGTACAAGCGTTCTAGGTTGACCAGGGCCTGTGATTCTGCGATGGCTTTGCCGCCATCATCGCGGATTTCGTTTCGCCAGACGCTCAGACAGCGCAGATTTTTTAAATTTAGCGATTGAGCCAGTGCGATTGCCCCTGTATTGCTGATTTTGTTGGAGCATAGGTACAGTTTCTGCAATCTGGTCAGCGTGTGCGTGCCTGCAATGGCCTTGACCCCCTCGTCTCCGATCTGGGTGCTGTCGAGGTGAAGTTCGGTGAGGTTGGAAAGGTTCGTTGATTGTGATAGTGCGCGAGCTCCATCGGGCCCAATCGGATTCGAATCGAGAAACAAAGTATCTAGATTCTTCAGGTTGGGCGAAGCTGCAAGAGCTCGCGCTCCTTCAGGTCCAATCTCGTTAGCTTCGAGCATAAGACAGCTTAGGTTCTTGACCAGGCCCGATTCGGCCAGTGTCCGGGCTCCTGCATCCCCGATCCGGTTGTGGTTCAAATACAGTTTGTCTAGGTTGG
>CAJWLY010000137.1 GCA_913043155.1 uncultured Nitrospinaceae bacterium
GGGGTGATAGGTTGTGTCGCTATGAGCCTTAGAATTTTCAATACGTTATCCAGCAAAAAGGAAGCCTTTGACCCTTCGCCGGAGAATAGGGTGGGGATGTACGTTTGTGGGGTCACGGTTTACGATTACTGTCACGTCGGCCATGCCCGGTCAGCGGTCGTCTTCGATACAATTTTCCGTTACCTGAAGCACCTTGAATTCGATGTCACCTATGTCCGGAACTTCACTGACATCGACGATAAGATCATCAGCCGCGCCTTGGAGGAAAAGGTTTCTTGGCAGGAGGTGACGAAAAAATATATCGATGCGTTTTACGAGGACATGGGACAACTTTATATCGAAGTGCCCACGGTGGAGCCTAAGGCCACTGACCATATTCCGGAAATGCTCGATATGATTGCTTTGCTGGTTGATCAGGGGAAGGCTTACGAGTCGGGGGGAGATGTTTTTTATTCTGTGAGCTCCTTTGGCGGGTACGGCCAGCTTTCAAAAAAAAATATTGAGGAACTCCAGTCCGGTGCGCGGGTGGAAGTGAACGAAAGCAAGCGCGATGCACTGGATTTTGTCTTGTGGAAAAAAAGCAAGCCCGGCGAGCCGGCCTGGGACAGCCCATGGGGTGCGGGGCGGCCCGGATGGCATATCGAGTGCTCGGCTATGGGGCGCAAGTACCTGGGCGATACGTTCGATATTCACGGCGGAGGAAAGGATCTCGTTTTTCCTCATCATGAAAACGAGATTGCGCAGTCCTGTGGCGTCACCGGGTGTCCGCCAGTCCGGTTCTGGGTGCATAATGGATTTGTCAATATTGACAAGGAAAAGATGTCGAAGTCGTTGGGTAATTTCTTCACTCTGCGCGATATTTATAAAAAACACCACCCTGAAACGCTAAGGCTGTTTTTGGTCAGCAGTCATTATCGAAGCCCCATCGACTTTAGCGAAAAAAACTTGGAAGACGCAGAGAAGGTTCTGTCACGGTTTTATGAGGCCCTGGCCGACGCTGACGAAGTGCTGAAAGGGGAGCTTGCTTCCAGGGATGTTGTGCGTAAGCACCCGCTTCTCACTAAATGTGAAGAAGCGATGAATGATGACTTTAATACGTCGGTTGTTCTTGCCCTCATGAACGAAGAGTTGCGGGCAATAAACACCGAACTGGACAAAATCGCTCGAGGCTCCGGTGATCAGAACAAGCTGTTGGTCTGCGTAGCCGCTTTCAGACTGGTGGGTGGATTGCTGGGCCTGCTTTCGAGTTCGCCCGAAAAATTTAAAAGGGAAATCTTCGACCTTAAAAAGTCATCTCTCGGACTTGACGTTGCAAAGATCGAGAAACTCATCAAAGACCGAGACCTGGCGCGCAAGGGGCAGGACTGGAGCCGGGCCGACCAGTGCCGGGATGAGTTGACTCAAATGGGGGTCGTGCTGGAAGATACGCCGCAGGGAACCGAGTGGAAAATCCAATGATCGGTTCCGAAAAAAATCAAAAAACCATTTCGCTGGCGCTTACCCCAAGTGCATTGAGCCTGCCGGCACCCAAATACTGACTTATAAGAGAGGGTATGGGAGCAGCCTTTGGTCTGTGCCCAGCAGTTTTTGCCGGGCAATTGCCGATACGCACTTGATTCTATTAAATGAAGACGCTAAAGTGTAGCGAACCCCCGTATTTCACCCAAAGCACCCTCATATAGATGGATCATTTAGACGAACTGGAAAATCAGAGTATTTATATTCTCCGCGAGGCTTACAAGAATTTCAAGGATCTGGCCATGCTGTGGTCGATCGGTAAGGACTCAACGGTTTTGGTGTGGCTCGCTCGCAAGGCGTTTTTCGGTCACTGTCCAATTCCACTCGTGCATATCGACACCACCTATAAAATTCCCAAGATGATTGAGTACCGCGACCAATACGCTGCAAAATGGGGTCTCAACCTCGTAGTGGGAAAAAACCATAAGGCGCTTGAAGAAGGGATGAACCACGAAAAGGGGCGTCTAGTTTGTTGTGAAGCGCTCAAGACTATGGGCTTAGCCGCCATCATGGAGGAGAAGGGGTACACCGGGCTGATGCTGGGCATCCGTCGTGATGAAGAAGGTACCCGCGCCAAGGAACGTTATTTTTCTCCGCGCGACAAAAACTTCGAGTGGAATTTCAAGGATCAACCTCCGGAACTTTGGGACCAGTTTAAAACGTCATTTGCTCCAGACACGCACATCCGCATTCACCCAATTCTTCACTGGACGGAGTTGAACGTGTGGGAATACATCCATCGCGAAAACATCCCCATCATCGATCTCTATTTTGCAAATTCGGAGGGCAAACGTTATCGGTCACTTGGTTGTGAACCTTGTACCTTTCCGATTGATTCCCAGGCCAAAACCGTCGCTGAGATCATCGAGGAACTAAAGAATGTCACCACCTCCGAGCGCTCCGGCCGGGCTCAGGACCAAGAAAATACCTACGCGATGCAGAAGTTACGTGCCCGGGGATACATGTAATAAGAAAAAAACTTACCACGCCCAGAAACCACCTTACAGTAATGAATGATAACGGAAGAGTTGAGCAGTTAAGTAGTCGCCAAATGCGGTTGGTCATCGTCGGTCACGTGGACCACGGTAAGTCTACCTTGGTTGGACGACTGTTGTCCGATACTGACAGTCTGCCGACGGGGAAACTGGATTTTGTTAAAGATATCTGTGAACGCCAAGGCAAGGAGTTCGAGTTTGCCTTTCTTCTCGATGCCCTGGAAGAAGAGCAGGATCAGGGCGTCACGATCGATACATCGCAGATTTTCTTTAAAACGAAAAAAAGACATTACGTCATCATCGACGCGCCTGGGCACAAGGAGTTTCTCAAGAACATGGTGACCGGCGCGGCCAGCGCCGAGTCAGCTCTGCTTCTCATCGACGCCTATGAAGGAGTGCAAGAGCAGTCTCGGCGTCACGGATACATCCTAAAACTGCTTGGCCTCACACAGGTGGCGGTGGTCATCAATAAAATGGATCTGGTCGACTACGATTCCAAGGTATATAAACGAATCAAATCAGAATACACCGAGTTTCTCGATTCATTGGATATTAAAGCTAGGGAATTCATTCCCGTTTCTGCCAAGCTCGGAATCAATATTGCCAAGCAGGCTGAGGAGATGCCTTGGTACAAGGGGCCAAGTATTCTGCAAATGCTCGATCAGTTTGAAGAAAAGCCGACGTCAGCGCATCTGCCTTTCCGGTTTCCAGTTCAAGACGTTTATAAATTTGATGAGCGACGGATCATTGCCGGACGGATAGAGTCAGGTCGAGTTCGGGTTGGCGATGAGTTGATTTTTTCCCCTTCGAATAAGACCGGCATTATCAACTCCATTGAAGCGTGGAGCGTTCCGAAACAACCAGATTCGGGCGAAGCCTCGCAGTCGATTGGTTTTACCCTAGACGAACAGATTTTCGTTGAGCGCGGCGAAATCGCTACACTTAAAAAGGAACTTCCCATAGTCTCCACCACGTTTGACGTTAACGTGTTCTGGATGGGCAAGCATCATCTTAAAAAAGGAAAAACTTATACGCTTAAACTCACCACCCAAGAAGTGCCCTGCGAGGTGGTCGAGTTCAAGAAAGTGATGGATGCTTCAACGCTGGAAACCCTTAAAGGACAGGATTTCGTTGCCAAAAACGATGTTGCCGAAGTTACCCTGCGTACCCCGAAACCAGTGGTCTTCGATCTGTTCGGATCGATTCCTACGACCGGACGCTTTGTCTTGGTGGATGGGTATGATGTGTGCGGCGGAGGCATTGTCATTACCTATGCTCCCACCAATAAGCGGGACAAGTTGAGGGATGAGGTCCGTCACCGCGAGTTTTACTGGGTCAAGAGCGATATTAAGCCGGAAGAACGAGCATACCGCAACGGGCATCGTCCGGCGCTCCTTCTTATCATCGGCGCCTCCGGTGTGGGCAAGGCAAGGCTGGCACGGCATCTGGAGGAAAAACTTTTTAAACTCAACTATCAGAGCTATCTACTCGACGGACGCAACTTGGCGCTGGGTGTGTCGGCAGATATTGAAGTTATTTCGGAACAAAAAATACCAGCAGGGGAAACCGTGCGGCGTTTCGGCGAGGTCGTTAAACTGTTTCTTGATGCGGGACATGTGGTTATATCTACGTCTAATGTGTTCAACCATGAGAATCACGCCGACCTTCGATTGCTAGCCGAACCCAGTCCAG
>CAJWLY010000138.1 GCA_913043155.1 uncultured Nitrospinaceae bacterium
TGCGGATACTGTGCCCACCCTACGGAACCCCACTCGAAGTGTAATCAGGCAATTTCATCTGATTTTGTGGCGTGCATCCCTTTAGCGGAATATATTTCTAGTTGCGTATTGAGAAATAATGAGTTTTTGGAAGCTATGATTCGAGACGCCAAATACACGGACGCAGAATCCATTCAGAACTTAATCCGTATCTTTGCCGAAGATGGTAAGGTTCTGTTCCGCTCGCTGGATAACATCCGAGAAAATATTGCTGATTTCTGGGTTTATGAGAAAAACGGCCTAATTGTAGGGGTCTGCAGTTTGAAAACGGGTTGGGACCGGTTGGTCGAGTTGCGTTCTCTGGGGGTCGATCCCAGGTTTGCGGGTCAGGGAATTGGCACAGCGCTAGTGCGGGCTGGAATTGAAAAAGCGCTGATGGTCAATTGCGATTCCCTGTTTGTTTTTACGTACGCGGTTTCCTTGTTCGAGAGATTGGGATTTCAATGGGTCGATAAAGAAACGCTTCCACTCAAAGTATGGAACGACTGCGCCGGTTGTCTGCACCAACATAACTGTGACGAAACCGCGATGATTCTTTCCCTCGTTTCCATACGTAGTGGCGCTCACGCAGAACTGCCCACAATGGTCAAGGCGGTATAAATTTACCTCTGGTCAGGTTTCAATCCGAACAGTTTCAGTAATTTTGCCCAGATGCGAACTTTCGGTTTTAAGAAAAGCACGACCAATACCAGCGAGCTGTGAGTCTTATCAACCGGGAAAATTTAAATTATTTCACCACCGTCGAGCAGTTTTTTCTTTCCCTCAAAGACTCCGGGTTGGCGCTTTCGGCAAGCGATTACCAGTTGATTGGGCAATGGGAGGAGCGGGGTGTTCCTGTGGAATGGGTTTGCCGTGCTATCGAGGTGGGATTTTCCCGGCTTGAACAGCAGAATCAGGGACGGCGAAGAATTTCGCTCACGCATCTTCAGGCGGTTGTGGAAGAAGAAATCCAGATAGAAACCCGTAAGCAATAACCAACGATTACCCGCAATTATGACCCGTCCCAAAGCCCAGCCGAAAACCTGTTCCCGGTGCAGGGACAGGAAATACGTTTATTCCGCGCATGAGGGAAAATTGCGGGCGGAGTTTTGCGAGTGCTTTCATTGTGAGGAGTGCACTGGGGATGGGCGGATATTTCGACAGAACGATCAGGGAATCGCTTTTCTTTCCGATTGTGGTTCCTGCGCCAATCTCGGGAAACGCCTTCACCTGCTCAATGATGCCGGTATTCCTGGAAAGTTCTCTCCCAGTAGCTTCGAAAATTATAATCCGATAGGTTCACAAAATAAAAAAGCCTTGTCGAGGGCGCTGGATTTTGTCAAAGATGTCAAGGAAGTACCCAAAGAGCCACATCGAGGACTGCTTTTCATGGGGGGTCCGGGACAGGGGAAAACTCACCTAGTTGTTTCTATTCTCAAACAACTCATCTTGGAAGAAGGGATCGATAGCAAGTTTGTGGACTTTTTTCATTTGTTATCTGATATCCGCCACGGTTACTCCGAGGATCAATCAGAAAAATCACTGATCGAGCCCTACCTAAAATCCCGCCTACTTGTTATCGACGAACTCGCCAAAGGCAGAAACAACGAATGGGAACAGACTATTCTCGATCAATTCATCTCTTCTCGGTACAACGCCGCCGACAAGATGACCTTGTTCACGACAAACTACACTGACCAAGGGACATCGCCCGCTGTAACAGGTAGTCGAACAGCGCATTTCCAGAAACAAAGTTTACAGGAGAAGGTGGGGGATCGGATTTTTTCGCGCCTGACCGAGATGTGCGATTTTATAAAGATGGAAGGCGGCGATTACCGTTCTGAAACTCGCCCCTCACGAAACTCTCCCCGCCGCAAAGCCTGATAGATTTCCTACTGTTTTTATATTTTCCGCGCGGCTTTCAATCGGACACCCGTTTCCCCGTTGAGAAAATTTTGCCGAGGGATTAAATTTTAACTAGGGTGCCAGCAATGCCGACGCGTGGAGACTTGGCAAAAATCCATATCGCCAAAAAAGAGCTCAAACTCACGGATGAGTTGTATCGTAATTTGTTGTTTGTATTGTTTAAAAAGAGATCAGCGCGCGACCTTGTCTCGAAAGAAGCGGATGAACTGATCCAGCATTTCAAAAGCCTAGGTTGGGCCACCACGTGGCCAGGGTTAAAGAACGCACCCCGACTGAAGAAGAAATATGATGACCTTGGGGTTCGCAAGAGCATGGCGTCTCCGGTCCAGCTAAGACTTATTGAAGCACTATGGATGACAGGGCCGGGTGTACGCGTTAAGACCCTTCAAGCCCTGCGGCATTTTCTGACGCACTTTTTTCATGTTTCCGACCTTCGTTTCGTTAAGGCTCGACAAGTGACTTCCATATTAGGAGCTGTTCGTCGTATAGGACGCCATGCATCCCGTTCCCGGCCACGTAAAGCGACTATCTCGCCGCTGTAAAAATAAGACTGATCCCTCTCTGTACTTGAAACTACTTATGACTGGTTTGTTACAATATCCAGCGAGTATTTTGCGATCTTACAAGTGGTCTCGTTTGTCTCTCATATATTGCATTCAATAATGTCTATTGGAGGTTTTTTTGAAACATTTAGCAATTTTTTCACTTGTTCTGGTCTTTTCTGCCTTTGCAGCTTGTGACCGGGAATTGAAAGAACACCCAATTTCAATCGAACTTAAGCGGGAAATAACCGCCAGTCAGGAAACTATCGAGTCCAGCCGGTCCGTTTCTGGAATCATCCGGTTCGATGATGCCTTGGCTTCTAAAAAACCTGAAAAATCGACTCTCTTTCTGATCGTCCGGTCTAAGGGCACCACCGCCGGCCCTCCGCTGGCAGTCAAGCGGTACAGTCTCGTCAAATTTCCCTTTGAATATAAGATCGGGCAGGGGAACGTCATGGCGAAAGGTGCTCAGTTCGAGGGTGAAATCGACATCACAGCCCGGCTGGATATGGATGGGGTCGCTAAGGCACAACCGGGTGACATCGAGGGAACCGTCACTGCCCGTGCTGGAGATGCAGCGGTGGAAATCGTTTTGGATCGGGTGGTTGAGACGGCCGTCGTGCCTACCGGATCCGCTTCGGTTTCCGGGACTATTTGGGTTGACCCGGCTCTAGTCGATAAACTGCCCAAGACCGCCGCGCTGTTTTTAATTGCTCGGTCCGAGGGCGTCAGGCAGGGCATACCTCTGGCCGTAAAAAAGGTGGTGGCAGTTGAGTTTCCCTATTCATTCACTTTGGGCCAGTCTGACGTTATGTTACCTGGCGCTGGTTTTGACGGACCTATCACCCTGTTCGCGAGAGTGGACCAAGATGGTGACGCCGCACCCACACCCGGCGATATCGACGGAAAAGTTTCTGCTACTGCTGGTGATAAAAATATCGAGTTGGTTCTCGATAACCTGATCGGCGTATCCCAATAGGGGTTACCAGACAGATATCAAAGACTGTTTTTGGGCTTCGGTTTGGACGTGACCGATAAGGATTAATGTTACGATTGCTTCGGGCCGGGATAGATCTAAAGGATAATGTATCGTTGCCTGCTTCGGTTCTCGTCTAGAGAGTGGTCCGCTATTTTCCAGAAGCGTTTTTCCTTGCCAACAGACTCACTGTAACCATCAGCAGAAGACACAGGTAGGCAAATATATCGCCATAAAGGGAGTAGAATGTGCGAGGACCCTTATTTGGCGCAATCTCACCGATGATTACCTCGCGCACGAAGAGTTGAGTCGTTTGCCGAATTTCTCCCGTGGCGTCAACGACCCCGGTGATGCCGGTATTTGCGGCGCGAACGATGGGCGTGCGATTCTCTACCGCTCTCAGTGCGGCCATGGAAATGTGCTGGTAAGATGCCGCACTTTTGCCGAACCACGCATCGTTGGTGATGTTGACTAAAAATTCCGCGCCGTTCTTCACCGGTTGCCGCACCAGGTCGGGAAAGGTGATTTCATAACAGATCGAAACACCAAACTTACCACCACTCAAATTGAACACCGTTGCCCTTGCGCCCCAGCCAAAATCCCCGATGATCTCCACCAGCTTTTCGACGAAGAATAATGCTTTGCGAAACGGAACGAACTCGCCGAAGGGCACAAGGTGCATCTTGTCATAAATATCAACGGTTTCTCCGTCGGCAG
>CAJWLY010000139.1 GCA_913043155.1 uncultured Nitrospinaceae bacterium
AGGTTTCAGCTGGGTCTTTTTTCATCGCCGGGGTCACCCTGTTCTGCGTGTTGGGATATAAAGTGTTCACTCAAAAAAGAAGCCCTGCCCGTAGCGAGTAGTGGGTTCCATTGGAGGAAACAGGCTGTAAAAAGGGGTGACCCGCCCACGGCCTGCAAGGAGGACAAACATCCGGGGGCGGGTCAAGTACTACGACCAAGGCAAGAGCTTATGAGAAAGTCCTGTTCATAAGATGCTCAACCCCAGTCATTTCTTCCATAGGAATATTCTGAATTTGCAATAGGGTAAGGGCTGAACCTTCTTTTCATGTTAATACTTGTGGTGTTAAGCGGACTTAGAAGTTCGTCACTTGGGTAAATGGGGACGTGTGAGTTTTTCCGGTCTCCAGAGTAACCAAAATCCTTAATTTGGGTGTGAGTTATGCATATCAACATTAAACCGGTGAATGAATACCCCTGGTACCTTCGTCCGTTCTTTTGGAATCAAAAGCGCAAGTACGGTGCGGTTTTAGATGCCGCCCTTGTCTGGGGTCGTGTGCCAAAGGTTTTTATGGCAGTGGCACTTCTTTATGGAGCCTTCAACCGGAGTAGTTCACCCCTTAGCCCGGCCCTTCGCTCTCTTATTACGGTCAGGGTGTCCCAGATTAATTCATGCGCCTTTTGCGTGGACATCAATTCGGCAACTCTCTTGAAACGAGGGGTTCCTTTAGAAAAGGTTGAGGCTTTGCAAACCTGGCGGGAAAGCGGCCTTTTTGATGAAAAGGAACGCGTGGCTCTTGGCTATGCTGAAGCTATGACTCTTTCGCATACGAAGGTTGATGAGGAGATGATTGGGGAACTGAAACGGTATTTTGATGATGAAGCAATGGTGGAACTCACCGGGTTGATCGGTTTTCAAAACATGTCGAGTAAATTTAACAGCGCGTTGTCGGTTCCGCCTCAGGGTTTTTGTCAAATCTCGAAATCAAAACTGTTAGACGAAACCGTGCCGGAAAGTCTTCACGCTGATTCAGCCTTGGAAGGCGAACAATCGGATTGACCATTTTTATACTTCCAGAAAATATTCAAATCCCTTTGAACGACAGCTAGAACTCCCCCCTGAAGTAAAATTAAAATAATCTCATACGCCCAATAATAGAGACTATTCGGATTCAGGGTCCTCCGCGCACTGCTCAAAACGAAGAAGAAAAATGCAATTGTGAAAACCGAGAACGGGTCTTTAAGTTTTTCCTTTAAAAACCCTTTGATCATTTGGAGCTGAAAAAATAAAAATGTTGTCCCTATTCCCGCCATAAGCAGATTGAATGGAATTTCAATAAAGGGATCGCCATATTTGCCAAAAATGTTTAGGATGGTTCCAAAAATGAAATTGGGAACAGTGGTTAGTACGAACAGCCCCAGTGCCCTTAGTTCAGGATTTATGTTTAAGTGCTTATAATTTTTAAAATCCCTGTAATTTCCAAGGAACCAAAAGTAGAGGTATAAACCAAAAGTTAATCCATAAAAGAGAAAAATAGTCTTTAAGGGCTTTCCCTGGGGAGGGGGTTTCACCCATTCACAATATTTTGATCCGGTTCCTGAGCGTAATAATTCCCGTGCTGATTTTATTTCTTCGCCTTCTTTGTCAATTAACACATCCTCCAACTCCATTCTTCCACCCGAGAGAGAATCCCGAATATCGCTTAACGTGAAGGGCCCCTGTTTTTTTCCATCTTTTAAGAGAAAAAATTCCATCATTGAAGAGGTTTCAATCTCTTCCGAAAGTTTTTCCAAGCTTCTTTTCGCCTTTAAACCCAAATAAATTCCAAGGGCAACGATTGCAAAAATTGCGTAAATCGCCCAGGTAAAATTGGAAAAGGCTACAGAGTCATAAGCCCCGTGAAGGAGTATCACTACTCCCAGCCCCCTGAACAGGTGCTTTTTCGGCTTGTTGCTAAATTTGGCCTTACCCAAAAAATAGCCCAATATTATTCCGTTAAAAGCGTGAGCAGGAATAGTGGTGAGTATCCTTAGAATTCCTGTTTCATGACCATTTTCAAGGACATAGAATATATTTTCCATGGTTGCGAAACCGCACCCAATCATTCCACCGTATACGATGCCGTCAAAGGGTTCGTTAAATTCCCGGTCGTCGTATATAAAACCCTTCAGAAATAAAAATTTACATACTTCTTCAGCCAGGGCCACGCCAAAAAACGCATAAAAAACTATTTCCCACAAGGACGAGTCGAACCCACCCTCCCAGAAGATTGCGTTCAGCTCAAAAACATTTAGGAACACCTCCTCAAAATAGCCCGTCGGGAAACAAGCCAACCCTCCTAAGAGGAAACTTTTGATAACCAGGCGCTTGGGTTCGGGCTCCCATCTGTCGGCATAATAGATGTATACCGCCATTGCAATCCCGGGTCCTATGGCAATATAAAGCAATCTGAAAGTTTCCATTTCTCGAAGCGACCTACCGAATATTTTTTTACAGGTTCGACGAATTCAGTGTAGCAAATATATTTTAAAAACCACGATTATGATGCGGACAGGTATTCTTTGTTTTGGGTGCAAGAGTTTCCTGCGTTATGTCATTCCTCAGTGTAGAGTCTCTATCGCTTTAGGGACTGGTCTTCGCGATCTTAGACCAAAACCGGGTGCGAGTGCAGGATCAACGGATTAGGAGTGTGATTGATGCGTGGAAATGAAAGCAGGTGATTGATTCGACAGCAGATTCAACTATTGATTCAGTCCGATCATTTTGGCGATGTCATAATGAGTTACCACCCAGTAGACGAGCACGGCGATGAAGGAGAGTACGCTCACTGCCAGGACAATCAGTTTGACGAGGCGTTTTGGGTCGTCATGGTAATACTCCTTGACGTCTTCGGTGAAGCTTTCGACCACTCCCTCATCCGGATTCTTTTTCCAGCTGCGGTCGATCGCGTCCCGACCGTAAATAATGCCGAAGATGATCGCGATCATCAGGATTTCAATGGCGCCTATCATGAAATGCTCTTGTGTCCCCGTTGATTTGGATCAACCGCCCGGGTCAATTGCTTTGTTCCCCCCTCGTTTTCCATGCTTTTTGCGCAACGGAAACCGTAATCGTCCAATCGTGTATCGGGGTAGCTGTTGTTGCGGAATGAGGAATAAATAAACCCCCCCAAATCACGCCATGACCCGCCCTTCAACACCTTGAACTCCCCACCGATCTGGCCTTTGGGGTTAATATGATTGGATGGGTCCTTATAGTACTCCCGATCATACCAATCGTCTACCCATTCTTTGATGTTGCCTGCCATGTTGAACACGCCATAGGGACTGGCTCCCTTTGGAAGTGCTTTAACGTGAACCATCACATTGTGTCTTGATTCTTCGGTCCAGACCTGGCGGAACCGGGATAGTTCTGGATTGGGCGGAATGTTTCCCCAAGGGAATACTCGTCCGTCAGTTCCCCGCGCTGCTTTTTCCCATTCCGCTTCTGTTGGGAGCCGCTTTCCCTTCGATCGACAGTAAGCGTCTGCGCCCGCCCACTTGACGTTATTGATCGGATAATCCTCGAATCCTTTGCGCGCATGGAATCGGTTGTCAAAATACAGCGTTCCGTATTTATTGTCATGGTAGTATCCCTTGACGTTGTTCACCTCATTCAGGAATGCGGCAAAATTCTCGGCGGAAACTTCGTAGCGGTCAATGGCGTAGGAATCGAGATAGACCCGGTGCTCCGGAGCCTCGTCTTCTCCGTGACCATTCGATCCCATGATAAAGAATCCAGCTGGGATCAGGGCCATGCCCTCAGGAACCGCACCGGGATTGGATGATCCGGGTGGCTGTTGAATACCAAGTAGGAGACGCGCTTCGTCGGCGAGTTTTCCGTCAGGTGTGCGGAGGAGATAACGGTCGAGGTGTGGTCGTGCTTTTTCTTTTTCCCCGCCCTCCATATAAACCCATCCCGCGAAGAACTCCGGTTCGGTCCGGTAGGGATACCTTTGTGCAGCTTCCTGCAGGTCGTTCAAAATGCCCTGAGCGATTTTGACCGACTCTCCTTTCAGTGCCTCTCGGTACCGGGTTTTGGCCTCGGAATAATTTTCACTCACCCAGGCATACAAGCCAAGATTCATATTGGCGAGGGTGACGGGTCGGTCGGACTTCGTTCCCAGGTTCAAGCCGCGTTTGGTCCAAGCCGTGGCCAGA
>CAJWLY010000140.1 GCA_913043155.1 uncultured Nitrospinaceae bacterium
AGGCGGATTACTGTTTCACGGGCAGGGAAAATGGTACCCGGGAGAAATATTGCCCCGCTGGTCGTTTAATTGTTACTGGTGGAAAGATGGCAATCCTATTTGGAAAGAAGACTCTCTTTTTGCGGAGTTTGGCAAGGATTACGGTCACAACGTTAAAACCGCGCAACATTTCATGTCTTGTTTGGCACAATCTCTGGGCATTCCCAATCAGGCCATTTTACCTGCAAGGGAGGACGCGGCGTATTACCTTTGGAAAGAAAACCGCCTGCCTATCGAGGGCGATATATATAAAACAGATTTGTTTGAAAAAACCGAAAGAAAACGGCTGCAAAAATTACTGGATAGTCAACTCGCCGATCCAGTGGGTTATGTGTTACCCCTGACTTATTCCCAGAAAAAAAATCAGTGGATCAGCAACTTTTGGAAATTTCGTTCTGGTCATCTCATCTTAGCCATCGGCGACTCTCCAATAGGATTACGCCTGCCGTTACACAGTTTACCCTTTGTGCCTGGAACGGAAGAAGAAACTTTTGCAAAAAGAAATCCTTTTCAGCAAGTTGACGAGCTTCCAAATATGGAGTATCGCTTTGTGGATTTAACGCCGGATGAAGCAAAAGCCTCTAAGACAACCTCTAAGTCTTTCGAGAATGACCCAACTGGTTTAATCCGACATGCTCTATGCACGGAGAGCCGGGAAGGGAAGTTGCATTTGTTTTTGCCTCCTGTCTCACGCATCGAACATTTTATGGAATTGGTTGGGCACATTGAAAATGTCGCAAAACAACTGGATACTCCAGTTGTCCTCGAGGGATACGGACCTCCTGCCGATCGCAGGATTCAGTATTTTAAGATATCGCCCGATCCTGGTGTTTTAGAAATCAATGTGCAACCCGCCGGAGGTTGGGACGAGTTGGTTGTTATAGTACAAACCATTTACGAAGAGGCCCGTTTGGCGCGGCTTACCTCTGAGAAATTTCAACCAGACGGGCGCCGTGTTGGCACAGGGGGAGGACATCACCTTGTCATGGGGGCGGCAATTCCGGAAGACAGTCCTTTTTTGCGGCGTCCGGATTTGCTTAAAAGTTTAATTATCTTTTGGCAAAACCACCCGTCTTTGTCATACTTTTTTTCATCACTCTTCATTGGGCCAACGAGTCAGGCTCCTCGTATAGACGAAGCACGGCACGAATCACTTTACGAGCTTGACATCGCCTTTGACCAAATTTCCGAGAAGGAAAAAGCGCCTCCTTGGCAGGTCGACCGGTTGTTCCGCAACCTGCTTACCGATCTAACGGGGAATACCCATCGAGCGGAGTTTTGCATAGATAAACTCTATAGCCCGGACAGTGATGCGGGGCGGTTGGGTCTATTAGAAATGCGAGGGTTTGAAATGGCCCCTCACCCTCAGATGAGTCTTCTCATGACGCTTTTGGTGCGGGCTTGCATAGCCTGTTTTTGGAAAAGGTCTTACCGTCAAAAACTAATCCGTTGGGGAACCCGTTTGCACGACCAGTTCATGCTTCCTCAACGACTTTGGGAGGATTTATCTGACGTGATCCAACTGTTGAGTTCAAACGGATATTCTTTTGAGTTGGACTGGTTCCGGCCATTTTTAGAATTCAGATTCCCAAAATATGGATCGACCCAAATAGGTCCTATCAAATTAGAATTAAGAATGGCGCTTGAGGCGTGGAATGTGATGGGAGAAGAGATCTACCAGGGATCTGTAAGCCGGGGCGTGGATGCGGCGGTGGAACGCCTGCAAGTAAAAACAGAAGGGTTTATTGATTCCCGTTATGTCGTTACCTGCAATGGTCGCCGCCTTCCTTTGAAACCAACTTCTGAAAAAGGGACGTTTATTGCCGGTGTCAGATTTAAAGCATGGTCTCCGCCGTCTGGCCTGCACCCAACGCTTCCCGTAAATTCGCCGCTTGTTTTTGACGTTATCGATATTCGCTATAACCGTTCCATTGGAGGCTGTACCTATCATGTTGAACATCAGGGCGGACGCAATGAGGAAGCCTTTCCCGTAAGCGAACAAGAGGCCGAAGGAAGATGCCTTTCCCGCTTCCAAGATATGGGACATTCGCCTAATAAATGTAAGGTCCCTCCCACCGAGATTAACCCGGAATTTCCTCACACCTTAGACCTTAGAAAAAAGATAAAATGAGTTTAAATATGCTATAGAATAATAATTGTAGAAATTTTCAATTATTAACACAATGTCAAAACGAAAAATGTTCGGAGAAATCCTTGTACTTAATTTTGATTGTTTGGGCTCCCCTTCCATCAAACTAAAGGTCGGCGAAGATTCCAAGGTCCTTAAAACTCCAGGTTGGGGGTTTGCCTGGTATCCAAACGATGACTACGGTGCCTCCATAGTAAAAGAGTCCATGGCAAATGACAGCCAGACTTTGTTGAATGCGCTCCAGGATGGGACCAGTTTTCGTTCCACCACTTTTATGTGCAAAGTCAAGGGGACAGGAAAACTATATACTCAGCACGACACTCAGCCGTTCCGTCGCAGTTTTGCCGGTTACGACTGGCTTTTCCTGCACAACGGCCAGCTGGACCGGGCCGCCCTGAATGAACTTCATAAAGATCCGTTCGGTCTTTTGGAACCAATGGGGAAAACCGATTCCGAAATGGCGTTCTGCTTCTTGCTAGGCAAACTCATGGCTTGCTCCGCAAAAGGGTTGACCGACATCAGTAGCAGCGAACTTTTAAAGTGCATGGAGGAGCTGGACGGGTTGGGGACCTCCGACTTCCTCGTGAGCGATGGGAGGAGCCTCGCCATCTACCACGGGAAAAATTCGGACAGTAACCTTTACTTTCACAGAGTGTTGCCTTCCGAAAAGCCGCCCGTTTTCGAGTCCGACCTGGTTTCCTTGGACCTGGAAGACCCGCGCGATTCGCTACGCACTGTTTTCCTAGTTACGTCCTTTCAGGTAGATGGGATATCTTTTCAGCCCATGGATCCCGGGCGTCTCATCATCGTCCGTAGAGGGGCAATTTACTGGGATAGCTTGTCCGGTGAAGCGAAAACCAGGGCTCAGCGGACCCTTGCTGAACTCCTCCCGGCGGCAAAAGAAGAGGCCGCCAAAGAAAAGGAGCTGTTCGTTTCTCAGCAAACGGCGCAATCTCAAACTAGCGCGCAAATTGCTGCTACGGAGGACACCGTAACGGAAAGCTTTTCGAATATCATCAATATTAAATCTCTCACCCATGCACCGGATGGGATTCCGTTGAAATACCGCTCCTACGACACTGTCCACCTCACGGAGTACAACTATTCCGTTCCGGTCGAACACAGTACCCATACCTTTCGCCTGAACCCGGTGGAAGACGCGATTCAGGAGGTGGTGCAGGCCACAATGGAACTTTCGGTAGACGGCAAACTGTTACAATTTGAAGATGTATTTGCGAATCATTCGATTTATTACGATATCACTAGTGCCTACACAAAGCTTTTGATCAAAGCCAAAAGCCGAGTTAAAGTCTACTCCTGTTCCCCGGACGACCACAGCGCGGCCATGCGCCGTTCACAGATTCCGCTCGTGTGGATGCCCTGGCAACGCCAGATGATGCTTCCATACCTGCTACCTCCTGAGCTCCCGGAAACGCAACTCCGGCAGTTAACTGATTTCGCCATGAGTTTTGTGAAGCGAAACGATTCTGATCTGATCGATAGCCTTATGGATATTAATAAGAAAATCCATGAGGACTTCACCTACGTTCAGGGCATCACCTTTCTTGAGACCACGGCGTTTGATGTTTTCTCCATACGAAAAGGCGTATGCCAGGATTTCGCTAATCTGTTCATATGTCTATGTCGCCTGCTAAACATCCCGGCGAGATACCGGGTGGGCTATATTTACACGGGTGGCGATTATGAAAACAAACTCCAGTCCGATGCCTCCCACGCTTGGGTGGAAGTGTATCTGCCGTTTTTAGGCTGGCGCGGGTTCGACCCCACCAATGGCTGTATGGTAGCACAGGATCATGTACGCGTGGCTTGCGGAAGAAACTATCGGGACGCCACGCCCGTCAGTGGAACCATTTTTAAGGGCGGAGGTACCGAGCAACTCAAGGTTGAAGTCGAGATCAAAGAAGTTTCAGTTTGACCTACCATGAATCTTACTACCACCCTTAGAGTGATGATTTTCTAT
>CAJWLY010000141.1 GCA_913043155.1 uncultured Nitrospinaceae bacterium
TTATGCTCGATAATATGGGCTTGGACGCTATCCTGGAAGCAGTCCGCGTGATCGACGGAAAAGCAAAGATCGAAGTCTCCGGGGCCGTGACACTTGAGCGATTGGGGCCTCTGTCCCGAACTGGAATCGATTGCGTCTCTATAGGGGAACTCACCCATTCGCCCCAAGCTGCCGATATCAGCATGAATTTTGTTTCCCTTGGTTCCTGACCCCATCAACCAAAGTCTGTTGGTGATATAATGGGACAGTTGAAAAGTGGGCCCTCGTAAATATGCCTTGTAACGATACAACGTCTAAGATAACCGTTCGGCTGGATTCCGACGATCGGCTTACCGGATGCGATTTTACCAAGCTCACCTGCAATAAGACAGTTGGTGGAGAAACCGGATACCTTGAACAGTGCACGGGATTTTCCGCAGAAGATATTCTGAAAATCGGGTTTCAGGAAGCCTTAGACCAATTGAATTCAGAAAACACCGAAAACCAGTTTTTGTTGTACCTAGAATGGGATGCTTTGCGGACCTCGATTGCCCAGTATCTGGGCAGGATGGAGGACATCAATCCAGAGCGGCACCAAATTGTTTCCATCGCCCACGATGAAAATGGCGTGACGATTACCCAGACGATCCAGCCCCCAGAGGCGATGCCAAAAATTGTTTCCTGCCGCCAGCTAGATCGGTTGGATCAATCCGGATAGAGCCTCACGATTCTGAGATAGCCCTGAGAGAAGTCTTGGTCGAAGGTCTGTAGAATTCCGCTCGTATACGAAAAATAAAATGCAGCCTGCTGATCGAAAGGCATACACCAGGAACCGTTTCCTCCGCCTGGCTCGAAGGCATGGTCGAGATGCAACTCCTGATTGGAACGCCCCATGATAGTACTTGTGGGAAGGAATAGTTTTTTGATTTCATCTTTTTCCGGCATACGCCAATCGTGAAACCCAAGAAAGTCTTTTTTGTTCAACTCATCCACCCAACTCATGGCCTCCTGAAAGGTAAGCCAATCCTGATAAATCTGCCAGGAATCTTTTTTACACCAGACCAGCCCGGATTCATTGTCCTTGACGATTCCATCGCCGTTATCTGAAAATCGTTTTTCTACACTCATTGCCAATATTTTTTAAGGGTTTTGGATAAGGAGATTTTTGGTTATAAAACTTGATTCATGAAGTATGTTAACTGATCCTTTTATGGTTGTGAAGATTAGGAAAAGTATTTATTTTGCGAGAGAACCATGACAGAATGGCTTACCAATATCATTAAAATTTTGAATAAAGGTCGTAGGGATAGAGGTCGATTACATTTCTCCGAAAATGTGAGAAAGAGGAAACAAAATCCTAACTCTTTACGATTGATACGCATAAAATTAATAGGAATCTCCCAAAAAAAAGAGTTGTACCTCACATTATGAATTCTTTAGAAAAAAATTGGGGCCGGTTAGTCAACAAAATTCTCCAGTATTTGTGCTTGTTGCTTGCAGCCGCTTGGGTAATTCCAGGCCTTGCCTCCGGCGCAACAGATTGTGGGGACACGGTCCGGCCTCTTACTTATTATGAAAATATTTCTCTGTATGCACTGCTGGCAGGTTTTGTGCTTGTGATTCTGGGGATACTGGTAGATAAAAAAAACGCGAAGATGGCCGCGTTTGGTTTTGCTTTACTTCCCATTATGGTTTGGGTCTATGTGCAGTTTTTTATTGATTTCAGCCAGATCAAACGAAGCGTGTTTGCCTACAACGCTTTAACTGAAGGGACCCTAGCTAATATCGCTGAGGCACAGGATCGATACAAATCAGAGCAGGGAGTTTTTATTAAAGACCTCGAAAAACTTTATTCCCATATGGCCGGATCGCATGGAATCAATCCATGTGTGCGTATACTCAAAATAAGGGCAGGGTGGGACCATTGGGCCGCCGAGGCCAAACACGTATCAAGTCCGAACACCGTTCTCTGGAGTAGCAAATCCGGAAGTTCACTCAAGAAGGGTTGACCTCACCAGTTTGCGGTTATTCATTTGCACCCCATTTCATTGTAATTTTGTTTAATTACACGACGCTAATAGTTTTCAGGATGGGAGCCATGAGAAGGAACAACCCAGACCGGGAAGAACTGGATAAAGAATCACTGCTGGAGCTGTTTTACGATACTAAGGGCAATCTCGATGATGTCAACCGTGCCATCGACGCTAAATTGCAGAACCATGGAACCCGCAAGATCACATTGTTTGAGGAGTTCATAAAAAACCGCTTGGCTTTAAACCCCTCCATCCTGCGAATGGCAAAAATGGAAATCACCCCAATGGAAGCCGTTTATCTAAGTCTGTACCCGGCAATTAAGGGGCTGGAAGTTCTGGATTTAAGGAAAAATCACATTGGGGATGCGGGTCTTGAGGCAATTGCCCAGTCATCACTGTTTTCCAATTTGAAAGAATTGGACCTAAGAAATAATGGTATAACTCGTCTTGGGATGAAAGTACTGGCTGAATCGGAATTTTTAGGAAAGCTAGAAAAACTAGACCTAAGGACCAATAAACTGGGTAAGCGCTGGGAGGAGAAGCTCAAGGAAACGGGGAGGTTTCCGAATCTGAACGAGCTGAAAGTCGCCTGATTTACTCGGGATACAAAACACCAGCTGTGCGTTGTTTTAGTGTTTTTGATGGTATTGCTTAAATACTAGAAAGAACCTTTGGAGAGTGAGAGGTGAGCAGTCAAACCATTCAAGTTAGAGGCATGAGTTGTGACCACTGCTCTCAAACCATTCATCGTGCTCTGAAAGCCATGCCCGGAATCAGCAAGGTGAGCGTGAGTCTGGAAAAAGGAGAGGTGGTCATTGATTTCGACGACACGCAGACCAACACCCAGACGATTTCAGCCAAAATCGTTAAGATCGGATTTGAAGCTGTGGTCTGAGCGCGAGGTTCGACTCAGGAGGGGAGCTTTCCGATTTTCACACGTAAGTTTTTTTCACGCCCATCGCGGAGAACTTTGATCGGAACCACCTGACCCACCTGCGTGTCGGCAACCATATGGCGAAACAATCTTAAATCGTGAACTTCCTCTCCATTGTATAGGATGATGACGTCCCCTCGAAAGACCCCACCACTATCGGCTGGAGCGTTATCCGCAACGCTGTTGACTAGAACCCCGCTGGTCAGCGCAGGCAGGTCGAATGCACCGGCCAAGTCCGGCGTCATCTCCTGAATTCCCACTCCTAGCCAACCCCTTTCCACGTTACCGTTTTGAATAAGTTCTTCGGCAACATGTAAAGCCATTTCGATGGGGATGGCGAATCCCACACCCGACCCAATAGCTGCCACGGTCGTATTGAGTCCGATAATTTTACCCTCCAAATTGACCAGAGGACCGCCACTGTTTCCAGGATTTATCGATGCATCTGTCTGAAGAAAGTTTTCATAGGCGGCGATCCCGAGATCTGCTCTACCGATTCCGCTAATCACTCCCACGGTCACCGTTCCCTGCAGGCCATACGGATTCCCAATAGCCATGACCCATTGACCTACCTTGACATCTCGAGAAGAGCCAAACGAGGGTTGCGGTAGGTTTCGAAGAGAAAAGATTTTCAAAACTGCCAGATCTGTTTTTTGATCAACACCAATCACTTTAGCAAAGTGGTCTCTTTTATCCGGCAAACGGACCAGAAGTTTTTCACTGTTTTCGATCACATGATAGTTTGTAATGATATATCCCCGAGGGTTGATAATCAGCCCTGACCCAAGGGTTTTGGAGGTATATTTTTTCTCACGAAGGTTACGGTTAAGCCATTTTTTTAGAGATAGGAACCAGGATTTGGGATTAGGAGAATGCGGATCATACCAAGACGAATTTTCCACCAGCTCTTCCGCTCTACTAATATTGACCACGGAGGGACGATTTTTTTTGGCGTTGCGGACGAAAGCTTTCTGAAGTTCCAGAACCAACCGGTATTCGGGATGATCGGAGAACAGATGATAAGCGGTGTTTTCCCCTCTAGGAAGTGCTGCTTCTTTGTGTGGAGAAGGGGCGGGGCGGTCCAGAAAGATGGTCACCGCAATCGCCACCCCAAAAAAAAGAGCAGCGAGATAGGGAAATCTATTATTTTTTGGATTGAATCTGGTCATACATTGTTTCCTTTATAACCATAATGCAGGGACACGATGCCGAACGTCAA
>CAJWLY010000142.1 GCA_913043155.1 uncultured Nitrospinaceae bacterium
TTTTGATCAATCATCAAAACACTGCGCAATCGATCCAAGAACTGGCCAGTCAATGCGGGCATTGGGGTCGCTCGTCAAATAAAGGTGGGTAACGCTTCAATTATAAGGGATGAGTTGTGTAATGGCCAGTCTTTCAGTGGGTTTCAGATTCAATAAATTGGATGGAACAGGACGGATCTCTTGTGTTATGCTTGCTTCGCTCACAGGTTCGGTGCTAGCTGGACCCGGTGATGATACGTTAACCTGAAACTTGGTCGGACTTGAAATATCGATACAGTGTTGTTGCCCTCAGGCGAGTTGTTGCTGGACCCACCCCAATAAGTGCTGTGGACCAACGGTCAGCCGTAAAAAATCACTAGCCGGTAAATCTCTGTTTCCAAAAATCTCTTATGGTCAAAATTGCTCCTTCTATTCTTTCTGCTGACTTTAGCAGGTTGGGCGATGAAATCAAGGCGGTCGAGGACGCTGGTGCGGACTGGATTCATGTGGATGTGATGGACGGGCACTTTGTCCCCAACATTACGATCGGGCCGCCGGTCATCGAGTCGATCCGCAAAGTCACCAAGCTGCCACTCGACGTTCACCTGATGATCGAACATGCCGACCGTTATGTGAAGTCATTCGCCGAAGCGGGAGCGGATCTCTTGACGGTTCATGTTGAGGCCTGTCCGCACCTTAACCGTACGTTGCAGGCGATCCGCGAACTTGATGTTCGCGCTGGAGTCGTGCTCAACCCAGCCACACCTTTGTCGAGTCTGGAAGAGGTTCTCCACGAAATTGACATGGTGCTCCTCATGTCGGTGAATCCCGGTTTCTCTGGACAA
The DNA here is from genome assembly GCA_913043155.1 of uncultured Nitrospinaceae bacterium. Classification (GTDB taxonomy): domain Bacteria; phylum Nitrospinota; class Nitrospinia; order Nitrospinales; family VA-1; genus CAJWLY01. The sequence continues at coordinate 825 of CAJWLY010000142.1, forward strand.
TCTTTCATTCCGTCCATGCTGGATAAGATTTCCAACTTGCGGGATATTATGAGCCATTACGAAGATGAGATCGAAATGCAAGTGGACGGTGGGGTGAGAGTGGATAACGCAGGGAAAATTAAAGAGGCAGGAGCTTCTGTGCTGGTTGCAGGTTCTGCTATCTTCAACAGTAAAGACTACAAGAAAACCATCCAACAACTCCGCGATGCCTGATAGGCGCAGGGTGTGGCGACAGGAAGCAGAAACCCATTCGTGCAAGCTGAGTTTGCGGGGGGCTCACGAATCTTTCGCTTTTTTCTTGTATTTGTGGTCGAAAAGCGGATAGACTTTCAACTCTATGAATTTCAGGCGCTAACTCCGTATTTGAGGCGTCAGGTCACACTCGGGGAGTAGTTTTTTTATTGGAGGGATCACACCATGATGGGAATTGGATTTCCGGAACTGATGATCATTCTGGTCATCATTATGATTATCTTCGGTGCGGGCAAATTACCGGAGATTGGAAGCGCTTTTGGGCGCAGTATCAAGAACTTTAAAACATCCATGAAGGAAGCCGAGGAGGGCGATCAGATTGAAGGTGAGGCTGCGAAGCAGGACGAACTCGCCGAAGGCCAACCCGACCTGGAAAATATGACCGAGGAAGAAAAAGAAGCTCATATACGTAAAAAGGCCCAGGAAGAGGGTGATGCCAAGGACCGCGCCATGAAGGAAGAAGCGGATGCGTTTACAGCATCTTTACCCAGAAAGGGCTCCTACGATTACAGTAAGGATACAGAAAAGAAGGCCTGAGACCGCACAAATTTAACAACTCCAATTTCCCCGGAACTCTACACTAGGATTCAAAACCCGTCGGACTGTGGTTCGGCGGGTTTTTTTATCCTCAATAACGGAGATTCTTCTCGCAGGAGGGGGATTTACAGGTTCTGAGCTGATCAGTCGTAAGACCAGGGTTCTTTCAGGTTGTCCGTCGTCCACACCGACCAACCATCCATGTCTTTATAGATTCCCTGGGTATAGAAGTTAAACGGATCGAAGAAGCGTACACCTTTTTTCTCGTCGATCTCGAAATTGACTTGGTTTTGCTGGCTATCGTTGGATTTGCAATTGAGGAAGGCTTCCGGGTCAACCTTAGAGAGTTTGAAGATTTCCTCTATTTTATCCGGGTCGAGTTCTGATTCGCTCACCGCAGCCCCAACCTTTTCCATAACTGCTTTGACTTCTTTCTTTTCCAGGTGATGCATCTTCATGGTGCAAGCGCCTTGGTCTATTAGAATTTGTGTGCAACGTAATTATACTAAGGAAATTGCCAAATAACACTTAGCAATAAATAATCGTAAGGTTTTTTTCTGCGTCAGGTGTGGAAAAGATACAAATCACTTTTATTAATTATAAGCAGTTTAATATTGAGCTAACGCGATGATGGGACCGGGGAAGATGCCCAAATGGAGTGTTCCGAACAGGGCGATTGCGACAACGAACAGGGTCATCGGGGAGAGGGTGATGTTGAATTCCTTGATTGGTTCTTTCATGTACATGTATACGACTACCTTCAGATAATAGTAGAAAGAGATGGCGCTGTTGAGTACGGCGAGGATGACAAGGACGACAAATCCTTCTTTGAGCGCGGCGCTAAAGATGTAGAACTTGGCGACGAATCCGGCCAGCGGGGGCAGTCCGCCCAGCGAAAGGAGAAAGATCGTCATTGAAAGAGCTAGTATGGGATGCTTGTAGGCCAGCCCTGAGTAGTTTTCGATCTCCAGGTTTTCATCTCCTTTGCGTCCGATTAAGATCACTATGCCGAAGGCACCGAAAATCATGAATGCGTAGGCGAGCATATAGAACATCAGACTTGCGGAGCCGAGCGAATTTTTGGCGATGATGGCGATGAGCAGGTATCCGACGTGGGCTACGCTGGAGAACGCCAGAAGCCTTTTGATGTTGGTCTGCATGATCGCGCCTAGGTTGCCGATGAACATGCTCAGCACGGACAAGATGTACAGGAGTATTCCCCAGGAGGGTGAAATCTCCGGCATGGTTTCGGCGAACACGCGGAAGAACGCCGCAAGGGTAGCGGCTTTGGGTCCGACCGCCATGAATGCCGTTACTGGCGTTGGCGCGCCCTGATAGACGTCCGGCGCCCACATATGGAACGGAACTGAAGCCACTTTAAATCCAAACCCGATGATCAAAAGAACCACGCCCATAAGCATGAGCGGTTCGGATCTCACGCTGCCTTCCCGGATCATCTCGGCGATAATGGTCAGTTTTGTACTTCCGGTGGTACCATAAATCAGGGCCATTCCGTAGAGGAGGAATCCGGTTGCGAACGCGCCCAGCAGAAAATATTTCAGGGCCGCCTCGTTCGATTTTGGATCGTTCCTGCGGATTCCGGCCAGCACGTAAAGGCAGATCGAAACGATCTCGATTCCCAGGAAAATCATGATCATGTCGGTCGAAGATGCGAGCAGGACCATCCCCACCGTGCAGAATAGGATAAGGCTGTAATACTCACCGACCTTGATACCTTCCCGCTGGTTGAAATCGATCGAAACCAGGATCGCCAGCGCGGAACTGATGCAGAAAATAAACGTGAAAAAGACCGACAGGTGGTCAACGATATAAGCTCCATTGAACGAATAGACCGGTAAGTCGTACTTAGCCAATGAACTGATTGCCGCCATGAGAAGTCCAGTCAGGCTGATGAAAACCAGAGCGGATTTATTTTTTCCGATGAAAAGGTCGGTGACCAACACCATGATCCCGAACACGGTAAGCACGAGCACCGGTGCGAGACTGACCAGATCAATTGATGGAGCAGGAATCGGTTCCACTTAAATGGTCCTTGTCAAAATCTTCGGGTTAATGTTTTCCACCATTGAGTTGTTCGTTTAAACGGGCAATATCTTCTTTTTTAATCAATTGTGCATGTTCCAGATGTGGCTTACCCGGCCGGAAGTTATCCGGGTGCACCCGCGTGAGCAGGTGCTCCACGGAAGCGTGGAACGTCTTCAGAAACGGTTTGGGGTAGAGCCCGATCCAGAACACGAGAATAATCAGGGGAACGATGGTGATGAGTTCCCTGCAATTCATATCGGGTAAACTTTCGTTTTTTGGGTTCTCCAACTTTTGGAACATGACGCGCTGAAACATCCACAGAATGTAGCAAGCGGCGAAGATGACGCCGCTGGTCGCTGCTGCGGCCCAGATTCCGCTGACCTCGAATACTCCGAGTAGGATGAGAAACTCGCCGACGAACCCATTCGTTCCTGGAAGCCCGA